>JACZKF010000359.1 GCA_014860175.1 Desulfuromonadales bacterium
ATCCAGGAGAGGAGGGTGGGGCCGATATTGAAACTGATGTGGCTGTAGTTGTTGACGATATCGAGGATGTTGCCGTGCTGGTCAAGAATCCGGGAGGCGGCCATCGGCCCATAGCATTCGGCGGTGATCCGCTCGTTCCAATCGTGGAATGGGTAGGCCGAATCCTGCTGCTCGACGTCTTCCAGCCAGGGGTTCTCCCGGGGGGGCTGGTAGAAGTGGCCGTGAATGCACAGGTAACGCTCCATCATCTACTCCCGCCGGAAAAGGGCCGCATTCCAGGGTGAGAGGGTCACCGTCTCCCCCCCTGCCATCGACCCCGGCAAGGTGGCGCCGGGGCCATTCCACTCCAGTTCCGCCGAATCGAGCACTTTTCGCCATCTCCCCTCGGCGACTGGCAGGGGAGCGCTCGTCGCCTGATCGCTGAAGCTGAGCAGCAGCAGCGTCGGCCGGTCATCGCGCCAGCGGTGCAGCCAGACCAGCCGCTCCCCTTCGAGGGCCCCAGACTGCCGCTGCGGCTCGTCGTCGGCCCCGAGGCCGGGTTCGCGCCGCAGCTGCAGCAGCCGGCGATACCAGGCGAGCATGGTCCCGTGCTCCCCCTGGCTGCGGCTCTCCCAGTCGAGACGGGAGTTGTCGAAAGTCTGCGGGTCGTGCGGGTCGGGTGGCTCCCCCCGCCATTTGAAGCCGGCGAACTCCTCCATCCGCCCCCTGTGTATCGCCTGCCGCAGCTCTTCGTCCTGGAAGTCGGCAAAAAATTGGAAAGGGGCCACCTCGGCGTACTCCTCTCCCATGAACAGCAGCGGCAGGTAGGGGGAGAGGATCACGGCGGCGGCCGCCGTCTTGGCCGCCTCGAAGGAGGTGAGGTGGAGCAGCCGGTGGCCGAACATGCGGTTGCCGATCTGGTCATGATTCTGGCTGCAGACGACCAACTGCCGCCCCGGCAGGTCGGAGGCGCTGCTGCCGCGCCGATGCCCACGGTAGGGGGAGTAGCGCCAGTCGTAGACATACCCCTCCTGAAGCGCCTTGGCCAAGTCGATGGGGCGGCCGAAATCCTGGTAATAACCGGCCTCCTCGCTGGTGAGCAGAGTGTGCAGGCTGTGGTGGAAATCGTCGCTCCAGTGGCCATCGAGGCCGTCGCCGCCGCGCTCGGGGGGGAGCAGCAGGCGGGCGTCGTTGAAATCGCTCTCGGCAATCAGCAGGCAGCGACGCCCCGCCTCGGTCTCGTACTGTCGCACCTGCTCGGCCAGCTCCCGTAGAAAGGTCTTGGCGGAAAAGGTGTAGATGCGGTCGGTGGCGTCCAGGCGCAGGGCATCGACGTGGTATTCGCGAAACCAGAACAGGGCGTTTTCGATGAAGTAGTTGCGGACCTCGTCGCTGCCGGCCTCGTCCATGTTGACCGCCTCCCCCCAGGGGGTGCGGTACTTGTCGGTGAAGTAGGGGCCGAACTCGCGCAGGTAGTTTCCTTCGGGTCCCAGGTGGTTGTAGACGACATCGAGGATGAAGGCGAGGCCGTGCTGGTGGCAGGCATCGACCAGGCGCTTCAGACCCTCCGGTCCGCCATAGCTGTTCTGGGGGGCGAAGGGGTGGGCTCCGTCGTATCCCCAGCCCCGGGTCCCGGGAAACTGGCTGACCGGCATGATCTCGACGGCGGTGACACCCAGTTCCCGCAGCTGCGCCAGGCGGGGGATGACGGCGTCGAAGCTCCCCTCGGAGGTGAAGGTCCCGACGTGCAGCTCGTAGATGACGAACTCCGCCAGCGGTCGCCCCTGCCAGTCGCCGTCTCTCCAGGGGAAAGCGCCATGGTCGACCACCGTCGACGGCCGGTGCACCCCCTCGGATTGGAAGAAGGAGGCCGGGTCAGGGCGCTCCTGCCCCTCCCTTTCCAGGCGGTAGATGTAGCAGGTGCCGGGGGAGACGTCTTCGACCATTGCCTGCCAGTACCCCCGTTCCAGCCGCCGCAGCGGCAGATGACGGGGGCGGGGGGTGAGGAGCAGCAGCTCCATCTTCTCCTCCAGCGGCGCCCAGACGGTGAACTCGCAGCGGTTGTCTCCCAGGTAGTAAGCGCCGATGCGCATGGTGAGGATCCTTGGGATGCAGAATTCAAGGAGTCAGAGTCGAACCGGCCCCTCTACTGAATTCTGGGTTGATGAACCTTTCTGTATTCAGGGAGCCAGGAGCAGAGAGAAAAGATCTACTCGATTCTGGACTCTGGATTTTGACTACTGCCTAACAGCATCTCGATCCCGCTCAGGGGGATGTCCAGCCAGTCGGGGCGGTTGTTGAGTTCATAGCCGATTTCATAGACCGCCTTCTCCAGCAGGAAAGCTCTCAGCATGGCCTCCAGGTCGCGCGGGTCGCGGGGAGCCACCGCCGAGCCACCGAGCCGCTCCAGATAGGAGCGGAGAAAAATCCCCCCCATCTGCACCTGCCACAGTTCCATCCAGGGGAGAAGCCACTCGCTGTCGCCGGTCTGCTCGGCCAAGTGGTTACGCAGCACCACTCGGGCCGCGTAATGGAAGGAGCGCAGCATCCCCGCCACGTCCCGCAGCGGTGAGCGTTTGAGCCGGCGCTCGGAAAGAGTGCGTGACGGTTCCCCCTCGAAATCGATGATGACGAAGTCCTTGCCGGTGAACAGCACCTGTCCCAGGTGGAAATCGCCGTGCAGGCGGGTCTTGAGCGCCGACAGTTTGCGCCCCATGATCCCCCCCATCTGCTGCAGAACCCCTTCCTCCGCCTGCAACACCCGCTCGGCCTGTTCCCGCACGGGGGAGGGGAGAGCAGGGAGCGTTTTCCGCAACAAAGTGAAGTTGCGCCGGGAGAGGCTGCGCATCGACTGGTAGACCGAACGCTGGTAAAGGGTCGAGAACTCGTCTGGTCGCCAGACCGGGTCCTGC
>JACZKF010000033.1 GCA_014860175.1 Desulfuromonadales bacterium
AGATAGCGCCGCACCCCCCCCTCGGTGACCAGCACCTGTCCCCGTTTCCCCTCGGCAAAGCGCCGGGCCACCTTGCGGCAGATGCTCCCCAGCTCCCGTTCGAGATTGCGCAGCCCCGCCTCGGCGGTGTACTCGGTGATCACCTTGAGGATCGCCGGGTCGGAGAAGCGCACCTCGTGGGCGGGGAGGCCGTTTTTCTCCAGCTGCCGGGGGACCAGATACTGGCGGGCGATGGAGAGCTTCTCCTCGGCGGTGTAGCCGGAGAGGCGGATCACTTCCAGGCGGTCCTTGAGGGCCGAGGGGATCGGGTCCATCACGTTGGCGGTGGCGATGAACAGCACCTTCGACAGATCGAAGGGGATGTTGATGTAGTGGTCGGAGAAGGCATGGTTCTGCTCGGGGTCGAGGAGCTCCAGCAGGGCGGCCGAGGGGTCGCCGCGAAAGTCGGCGCCGATCTTGTCCAGCTCATCGAGCATGAAGACCGGATTGTGGGTGCCGGCCTGTTTCATCCCCTGGATGATCCGCCCCGGCAGCGCCCCGACATAGGTGCGCCGATGGCCGCGGATCTCCGCCTCGTCGCGTACCCCGCCCAGGGAGATGCGGACGAACTTGCGCCCCAGGGCGCGGGCGATCGACTTGCCGAGGCTGGTCTTGCCGACCCCCGGGGGGCCGACGAAGCAGAGGACCGGCCCTTTCATATCCTTTTTCAGTTTGCGCACGGCGAGAAACTCGAGAATCCGCTCCTTGACCCGCTCCAGGTCGTAGTGGTCCTCGTCGAGGACCTTGTGCGCCTTCTTCAGATCGAGATTGTCGCGGGTGGTGCGGCTCCAGGGGAGTTCCACCACCCAGTCGAGATAGGTGCGCAGCATCGAATACTCGGCCGCCTCGGGGTGCATGGTCTCCAGCCGCCGCAGCTGCTTCTCCGCCTCCTTGGCCGCCTCGGGGGGGAGCTTGGCGCGGGTGAGGCGCTCGCGCAGCTCGGCCATCTCTTCGGCCCGGGCGTCGCTCTCGCCCAGCTCGGCCTGGATGGCCCGCAACTGCTCACGCAGGAAATACTCCCGCTGGCTCTTGCTCATCTCCTCCTTGGCCTGGGTCTGGATGCGGTTCTGCACCGTCATCAGCTCCAGCTCCTTGGCCAGCAGATCCTTGACCCGCTGCAGCCGCTCGAGGGGATCGATGACCTCGATCAGATGCTGCGCCTCGGCGGCCCTGAGCCCGATATTGCTGGCAATCAGGTCGGCCAGGCTCCCCGGGTCCTCGATATTGTCCACCACCAGCATCACTTCGGCCGGCAGCGCCTTGCCGAGGGTGAGCAGCTGAGTGAGCTGGGATCGGGCGGTGCGCATCAGCGCCTCGATCTCGATGGTGATCTCGGCCACCCGCGGCTCCTGGATCCGGTCGATGCGCACCCGCAGGTAGGGGTCGGTGGCGACAAACTCCTGCAGCCGCCCCTTGGCCAGCCCCTGCACCAGGATCTTCACCCGGCCGTCGGGGAGCTTGAGCATCCGCATGATCATCGCCACCGTCCCCATGGTGTAGATGTCGTCGGGGCCGGGGTCGTCCTCCGCCAGCTCTTTTTGCGTGGCGAGGAAAATGAGACGGTCGCGGGCCAGGGCAGCTTCGACGGCGGCGTTCGATTTTTCCCGGCCGACGAACAGTGGCAAAATCATATAGGGGAAGATCACCACATCCCGTACCGGGAGCAGGGGGAGAACCTCGGGGATGTGCAGGTCCTTGCGTTCGTTCGATCCGTCCAAGATGCCTCCGGGGATAGGGTTGCCGGCGAGGGGAAGAGGCCGACCCCTGAATGGGTGACCGGCCGTCATGGCCGGCTGCTGCAACCATACAAAAACCGTGCGCTATTGTCCAGACGCTTGGCGGGTCGGCAAGCGGTGCTGTACCTGGCGGTAGCCGGCCGCGTGCGGGGTAAAGGTGCGCTCGCTGACCAGCCTCTCGCCGCCAGCGTCGACCAGCACCACGGTGGAGGAGCGGGTGCCGTAGTCCGGGCCGGCGATGAAGCGCGAGGCGAGCAGCCGCTCCCAGGCG
>JACZKF010000360.1 GCA_014860175.1 Desulfuromonadales bacterium
CCCCGATTGATTCGCGGCACCAGGATGTGGCTGCCGCGGGTCGGCCGCAGTTTGGGGGTCGGGTCACCGTCGAGGGCGCAAATCCGCTCGAGCCAGGGGCCGGTCGCGTTGACCACCACCGTCGCCTCGAGGTCGATCTCCTCCCCGGTCTCCTGGTCGCGCAGACGGGCTCCGACCACCTTGCCGCCGGCTTTGACCATGCCGACCGCCGCCAGGTAGTTGACCGTCTGGGCGCCGGCACCGGCGGCCGCCAGGACGTTCTCCAGGCAAAGCCGGGCATCGTCGGTGCGGCAATCCCAATACAACGCCGCCCCCCGCAGCCCCTGCGGCCGCAGGGCAGGCTCCAGGCTGGTGGCCGCTTCCGCGTCCAGCATCCGATGGCGCCGGGGGGCGCGAAACCAGGCCAGCAGATCGTAGAGGCTCAGGCCGGCTCGGATCGCCAGCAACGAATGCGGATCGTCCCGGTAGACCGGAATGAGCAGCGACTGGGGGCGCACCAGATGCGGGGCGATCCGCTGCAACACGGCCCGCTCCCGGCACGATTCGAGGACCAGGCGAAAATCGAGATGTTGCAGGTAGCGCAGCCCACCGTGGATGAGCCGGGTGGAAGCGCTGGAGGTACCGGAGGCAAAATCCCCCTGGTCGACCAGCACCACCGCCAAGCCACGCAGGGCCAGATCCCGAGCCAGGCCGGCACCGTTGATGCCGCCACCGATGATCAGCACGTCGTGGCGCCGGGCGGCAAGCCGGCTCAACTCTCGAGGGGGGCAATCCAGCTGCGGGGAGTTCTTCATGAGGTTGAATTCTAAACCCTTCCCTGCCGTTTTCAATCCGCTTTTGACAATTGGCCCCCCCTTCCCGTAAAGTGCCGACCTGATAGCCAGCCGGACTTCGGCCAGGTTTGACTTTGATCAAAGATCCGTCGGATGCCGGAGGCTATGCTCTTTGGCGGAGGTTCCCCGTCTATGCCTATCGATGTTAAAAAGCCGCTTTTCTGGCGCACCCTGGTGCAGTGGGGGTTTCTTCTCTGGACCGCCTTTCTCGGCGTGCAGTTCGCTCTTTTCGTCCGTCATTTTGAAACCGGCGGCGCCACCCCCCTGTACGTCCGGCCACCCGGGGTCGAGGGCTTCCTCCCCATCGGCGCCCTGGTCGGGCTGCGGCATTGGCTGGCGACCGGGGAGATCCACCCGGTCCACCCAGCCGCCCTCGTCCTGTTTCTCACCTTCGTGGCCATGAGCCTGCTGGCCTGCAAGTCGTTCTGCTCCTGGCTCTGCCCGGTGGGGACGATCTCCGAAGCCCTGGGTCGCCTCGGGCAGCGGCTGTTCGGCCGCACCTTTCACCCCTGGCGGTGGCTCGATTTCACCCTGCGAGGGGTAAAGTATCTGCTGCTGGCTTTCTTTCTCAAGATCATCGTCCTCGACCTGCCGACGGCCGCCATCAGCGCCTTTCTCGATGCCCCCTACTGGGCGGTGAGCGACATCAAGATGCTGCGGTTTTTCACCCGCATCTCGCCGCTGGCGGCGACTGTCCTGGCCCTGCTGGCCGCCCTCTCTCTGCTCTTTCGCCACTTCTGGTGCCGTTATCTGTGTCCTTACGGGGCGCTCCTTGGCCTGCTGGCCATGGCCAGCCCCTGGCGCATCCGTCGCCGCCCGGAGACCTGCAACGGTTGCGGGACCTGCAGCCGCAGCTGCCCTTCCAGCCTCCCGGTCGACAAAAAAAAGGGGATCCTCTCCCCTGAGTGCACCGGTTGTCTCACCTGTGTCAATGCCTGCCCCCAGCCGCAGGCCCTGCACATGGCCCCGCCCTGGTCGCGCCGCCACCTTCCCTGGTGGGGATTTGCGGTCATGGTGGGGATATTGTTCGCGGTCGGCGTCGGCACCGGCATGGCGACCGGCCACTGGCAGACGGTGCTCGGCTATGACGACTACCGGTTCCTCGTCCCGCTGGCCGACCGCTTCGGCCACTAGTCTCCTGATTGCTCGGGTGCTGAGCTCGGCGGATCGGAAGGTGCGTCGTTGACGATGGGATAAGGCAACGCCGCAAATGGGCGCTGAGCAGCAGCCTGCGGTCATTTCTCTCCGCCGGCGAGGTGTCGCTCAATGGTCGCAAAAAGGGTCTGCAACTGGATCGGCTTGGCCAGGTAGTCGTCCATGCCGGCCTGCCGGCAGGCCTCCCGATCCTCCTGCCGGGCATGGGCGGTCAGAGCGATGATCGGCAGGTGGGCTTCGCTGGCCGACTCCCGCTGCCGCAGCACCCGGGTCGCCTCGAGTCCATCCATCTCCGGCATCTGCACGTCCATCAGCAGCAGATCGAAGTGGCCACTTTCCCAGGCGTCCAGAGCCTGGGAGCCACTGCCGGCCGTGACCACGCTCCAGCCGCGGCTCTCCAGCGCCATCCGCAGCAGATCGCGGACCATCGGATCGTCTTCGGCCAGCAAAATTCGCACATCGCGGATTGCGGGCGGCGCCACTTCCGGCGGCACCAGCGCCAGAGTAAAGGAGAAGGTACTGCCGCGACCCGGCTCGCTCTGCATCCAGATCTCCCCCCCGAAGTGCTCCACGATCCGCTTGCTCAGCGCCAGGCCGAGGCCGGTGCCGCCGTAGCGCCGGGTCAGGGAGGCATCCACCTGGGAGAAGGTTCGGAACAGCCGGTCCGCCTTTTCCGGTGCGACACCGATGCCGGTATCCTGAACCGAAAACAGGAGGAACCCCTTCCCTTCCCGTTCCCCCCCTGCCGGATGGGGGGAGACCTGGACTGTCACCTCCCCCTGCTCGGTAAACTTCACCGCGTTCCCGACCAGATTGACCAGCACCTGGCGTAGCCGCCCGGCGTCGCCGCGGGCGATACCCGGCACCCCGGGGCCTATTCCCACCTTCAGATTCAGCCCCTTCCCCTCGGCCTGGGGCCGCAACGCCTGCACCGCATCCTCGATACATCCGCGCAAGTCGAAGGGCTCTTCGCGAACCAGCATCTGGCCGGCATCGAAGCGGGAGAAATCGAGCAGATCCTCGATCAACTGCAGCAGCGCCTCAGAGGACGAGCGGGCCATCTCCAGGTAACGGCGCTGCTGCAGGTCCAACTCAGTGGTCATCAGCAGTTCGACCGCCCCCATGGCCACCGTCAGCGGAGTGCGGATCTCGTGGCTCATGTTGGCCAGAAATTCGGTCTTCGCCCGGCTCGCGGCATCGGCAGCTTCCTTGGCCCGCAGCAGTTCCTCTTCGACATTTTTCATGGCGGTGATGTCGATGACGATGCCGAGGACCCGCACCGGTTTGCCGTTCCGAATCCGGGTACTGCCCCGGGCCAGCAGCCAATGGATGCTGCCGTCGGGCCAGACCACCCGGTATTCGAGCCGGAACTCTTCCGGAAGGGAGCGACTCTGATGCCTCTTTTCGGTGATTTGCCGGCGATCTTCCGGGTGCAGACGGTCCTGCCAGATCCGGTAGGAGACTTCGGCCTCCGGCGGCAGGCCGAACAGCGCCTTGCAGCGCTCGTCCCAGTGTTGCCGGTTATTCACCAGGTCCCACTCCCAAATGCCGATACCGGCTGCCTCGGTGGCCAGCCGCAACCGCTCCTCGCTGCGGCGCAAGGCCTCTTCGGCTGTCCTCGATTTATTTGGATCTTCTTCCGTCATCAAGTTTTCTCGCCCAGGCAGTCGCCCACGGGGACCAATTTCAGCTGTTCTTCAATTTTGGTACATAGCTGTTCCAGATTCAATGGTTTGGACAGCCATCCGTCCATCCCCATAGCCAGGCACTCCTCGCGGTCTTCGCGACGGGCATGGGCAGTCAGGGCGAGGATGGGGGTGCGGCTTCGACGACCGGCTTCTGCCTCCCGAATGCGCCTGGTCGCCTCAATCCCGTCCATCTCCGGCATCTGCAGATCCATCAAGATCAGATCGAAAGCGCCGGCCGACCACTGCGCCACCGCTTCCTCCCCATTTTGGGCCTGGGTCACCTGCCACCCGCGCCGGTGCAATATCAACCGGATCAGCTCCTGCACCATCGGGTCGTCTTCCACCAGCAGGATGTGAGCTGGCCGCCCCTCTTCCTCTTCCCTCGACTCGCAAGGCGCCTCTGCTGGGACAGACGTCATCGGGAGAGAGAAAAAAAACTCGCTCCCCACCCCTTCCACGCTGCTGACACCGATCTCTCCCCCCATCAACTCCACCAGTTTGCCGCTCAGCGCCAGACCGAGACCGGTCCCCCCGAACCGACGGGTGCGGGAGCTGTCGAGCTGACTGAAGGAGCGAAACAGCTGGTCGCGCTTGTCGTCCGGGATCCCGATGCCGGTGTCCCGGACGCTGAAGTGGGTGCGCCCCTGCTCCCACGCCACTTTCACTTTCACCTCCCCGCGTTCGGTAAACTTGACGGCGTTGTCGACCAGATTGGTCAGTACCTGTCCCAGGCGTCGGGCATCGCCGACCAGCAGCCAAGGGGCCTGCCGGTCAATCTCCCACTGCAGGTGCACACCCTTGGGCTGCGCCTTGAGGCGAAACGGCGCGAGCACCTTTTCCACTTCCAGTCGCAGCTCGAATGGATCGCACTGAATCTTCAGTCGGCGCGCCTCGATGCGCGCAATATCGAGCAGATCGTCGATGAGAGCGAGCAGACGCTGGGCGGCATCGTAGGCCATCTGCAGAAAATGTCGCCGCTCTTCCGTTCCCCCGCCGGTCAACAGGTGTTCCAGAGAGGCCAGAATGACCGTCATCGGGGTGCGAATCTCATGACTCATGTTGGCCAGAAACTCGCTCTTGGCCCGGCTGGCGTCTTCGGCCGCCTCCTTGGCCCCCTTTAAACTCTCCTCCAGCTCTTTGCGGTGGCGCACGTCAATGCCAATGCCGACCTGAGTCTGATCGGGCAGACGGATATTGGCCCAGGAGCTTTCCACTTCCTCGCCGCTTCTGGCGGTCACTCGGAAATCCTGCCAGCCGGTGGCGAGCGACTGCATATACTGTCGTACCTTCTCCCGGTAGTCGGGATCGGGATAAAACCTCTCCATCGGATCGCCGCCCGCCATCTCCTCCTCGGTCCATCCCAGCAGGCGACGAAACTCCTGGTTGAAACGAAAGCTGTGCAGGGCAGGGTCGTAAATGGTGATCATCACCGGGATATTGTCGATAATTCCTTGCAGCAGCTCGCGCTGGTTCTCCAGCGCCCGTTCCGTCTGCCGGAACTGCTCTGCATCCCGCAACCCGCAGACAGCGGTCTCGGCCACCCGCAACTCCCCTCCGGCCGGCTGCCGCATCCTCTCGGCCCAGGCCAAGGCCGCATCCCGTTCGTGTTCCAGCTCCTCCACACGTTTCTTCAACGCCCGGATCTCACCTCGCGGATCGGACTCCTCGGACATGCCAGGAGGGAGGGTTTCAACACTCATGAACTTCCTCGTTGGGAGTGGAACTGGTTGCACGCTGGCGAAGGTGTGCGCCTGGTTGGGCCATCGCCCGCAAGTAGTGGAAGAATCAAAAGGATAACCGATTGTGGCCAGAAAGGAAGTCGGGCCGGTGGCACCCCCCCCCGGAGCCTGACAGGCGATTGACACCGGCCGCAACTCTTTCATAGTGAAGGGAACGGCTTGCTTCTACCCGGAGGCGCACATATGGAACATTACGGAACGTACAACGCCATCATCGCCCTGATCGCCGGCATCCTGATTTTGTTCATTCCCCGACTGCTCAACTACATTGTCGCCATTTACCTGATTGTCATCGGCGTTCTCGGCCTGCTGCGCTGAGGATCGATCCGCCCGGTGTAGCCGATGGCAGAATTTTAATAGATTTCAGCTCGCCGATAAACAGAAAAATCCATCGAGGCAACCTGTTTTGTCCCCGCCGCTCACAGCCGTATCCCGAGACGGGCCAAAATCCACACGTAGACGAAATAGCCGCCCAGCATGAACCCGATAGCCCCGCTCAGGGCCGAGCCGAAGCGCCAGCCGGCGCGAAGCAACAGAGGAAAGATGATGAAGAACAGGAGGGAGGGGAGCAGAGCGAAAAAGATCTGGCGCGTCAGCAAGGAGACTTGAACGCTGTCGCGGGTATCGTACCAGAGCCAGAGGAGGGCGAGGATGGAGGTCAACGGCAACGAGGCGAGAATCGCCGCCAGGGCCGAGGAGCGTTTGGCCAGATCGGAGACGGCAGCGACCACAATGGCGGTGATCAGGACCTTGAGCAGGAAATACACGGCCATCCCCCTGCCTCGTCGGGGGGGAAGTTCAGCGCACCCCAAGACGGGCCAAGATAAGCCCGAAAAACCGGTTTAACGGATGGTCACGTTTCAGGCCGGAAAAGACCGGCCGTTTGCGCACCCCAAGTCGTTTGAGCTCCTCGATGATCTGCGGGTTGCGCTGGCAGCGCAGCCCTCGGCGAAAAGTCTGCAGCGCCAGCGATTTCTGGCCGGCCAGAAGATAAATCCGGCCCAGATTCAGATAGTGTAAAGCATTTTGCGGCTCTTTCTGCATCGCTTCCAGACACAGGCCAATCCCCTTTTGCACCTGCCGGTGTTCCCGGACCAGACAGTAACCGAGGGAAGAGAGGACCATCGGGATGCGCCGCAAAATGGTTGCATCCTCAAAATACAGCAGGGCTATCAGAGTGTTCCCCTCTTCCATGGCCTGCACGCCGCGAGTGATCAGCCCGTTCAGATCGGTAGCCGCCATCCCCCATCCC
>JACZKF010000361.1 GCA_014860175.1 Desulfuromonadales bacterium
GGCGGATTCGTCCCTGCTGCCAGTCGTCTTCCGTGAGCTGCAGAAAGGCGAGTCGATCCGCCGCCGGCCCGGTCGCCAGGTAAGCCTGCCGGATCGTCTCGACCTGGCGATCGTAGCTGCGGCGCGACGAGCCGTGGGCGAAGTTGCGCCCGGCGAAGCGTCGGATGTCGCCGTCGCAGCGCTCGGAGACGTGATAGAGCTCGTGAATGACGGTCGCCAGCTTCTGCTCCTCAGGGAGCCGCAAAAACCGTGGCACCAGGATGTGGATCAGATAGAGGATCGGCCGCCCCGCATGCACCAGCGCCGGCATGCGGAACGTCTCGGCAAAGCGGCCACGGCGGCGGGTGTATTCAGCGGCCCCGGCAGCGAAGCGCAAGGGGGCGATCCGGGCATAGGTGCCGTGGGTCCCCGCACTGCGCGAGCGGGAGATGGCAAACAGGATTCGCTGCGGGTCGATATGGGCCAGCTGGGGGGTGCGCCGGCAGAGGTCGTCCGCCAGGGCCGCCAGGCTGGCCGAGAGGTCGCAGAGGAGTGGCGCGGAAGAGGACATGGCGGGAACGTCAGGTCACTCGTTTTCCAGCTTGTGGCAGAACAGGCAGCGCATCGGGCTGGCCCCCGGTTTGGCCGGATGGTCGGGAGGAAAGGGGATCTGCACCCCATCGTGGCACGCTTCGCAGAGGGCATCGACCTCGATCTTCTTGGTTCCCGCCGCCCGCAGGTCGTAGAATTCCTGATGGATTTCGTCCCGGGGAACGCGGGTGGTGGTCCCCTCGCCGGAGATGCCGATGAACAGCGCCACGACCGCGGCAGCCAGAGCCAGAAACAGCCAGTCCCGTTTTTTCAGTCCCATGGGAAACCTCGAATAAAGTAGGTCAGCGAAGCGGTTGTGGTCCTTGGCTGGCAACCGTGGCGCAGCCGAGGGCACCGTTGTGTTGCGGATGCTCGGGAACCAGTGGTTCACTGCCGGTGGCCTGCCGCAACAGCTGGTACAGGGCCGGGCTGCGGGCAACGCCGCCGGTAAGGACCAGCGGGTCGAGAGGGAAGCGGCGCAGCATCGGCGCCACCCGCTTGAGGAGCGTCGCATTGACGCCGGCGCACAGCCGCTCCAGCGGGTGCCCCTCGAGAATGCGGCCGATCAGTTCGCTTTCGCCGAAGATGCCGCAGGTGGCGTCGAGGGGGACCGGGTCACGGTAGAAGCCGGCCATCTCCTCCAAGGAGACATCGAGGACTTTAGCCATATTCTCCAGGTAGCGCCCCGAGGAGGCGGCACATTTATCGTTCATCACGAAGTCGACCAGAATCCCCTCTTCGACCCGGGCCACTTTGGCGTCCTGCCCCCCCAGATCGAGCATGGTGAAGGTCTCCAGGCCGGTCTGCATTCGCACTCCGGCCACATGCGCCTGAATTTCCGGGATCACCCGGGCGTGGGCCAGCGCTAGGGTGTTGCGCCCATAGCCGGTGACCACGATCGGCGGCGCCTGGTCGGGAGGAAAAAGTTCCAGCGCGGTAAAGTCGAGGGCGAGACGGCCGTCCTGCAACGAGCCGTACTTCTTATAGAAAGGGATGGTGTCGAACTCCCGTAGCCAGAGGATCTGCCGGTTCGCCACCGCGGCCAGTTTGACCTGGCGGCTGCCGAGGTCGATGCCGAGCCCGGTCAACGGCGCCTCCCGCGCAGCATTTCGACAAACCCCTCGAGGCGGATGCGACTGCGGGCATCCAGGGGGCCGGGGCGGTCCCCTTCCAGGGTGAGAATCGGCACCGGCAGCCGCTGGCGGACGATCAGATCTTCAATCTGCCGGAAGCAGAACGACTGGACGTAGTGGATCACCCCGTCGATCTGCCGGCGGGCAAGTTCGGTCTCGATGTCGTCCAGGCGGGTAAAGATGTCGTAGGGATAAGTGTACAGCCGGTACTGCTCCACCAGATCGGTGGTCGCGTAGGGCATGGAGAACTGGCGCTGGGTTTCGTTGAAGACGACCCGCGCCCCCAGCGCTTCGAGGCCGGGGTAGAGGTCGGTGACGATCGGCGGCACGCCGATGTAGGCGAGGCGCAAGGTCTGCGGCAACGGCGCACGCTGGCGGGCGATGGCGAGAAAGCTGTCGACCTCGGCTTCAAAGGCGTCGATATCGCCGTTCATATCCGAAGTGCAGACCTGGTAATAATGGTTCTCGCCGCCGCTTACCCGATTTTCCTGCCAGGTGAGGCGATCGATTTCATGGACCTTGTGCCGCACCCGGTCGAGGCGCTCCTTGGCCTGTCGCACCGCTGCCGGGGTGGCGCCGAAATGACGGGTCAGCCGCTCCATCTGCAGGGTGAGGGTTTCCCGGGAGCGGTCACAGGGGTAGCCGAAGGAGACCGACTGCACCCCGTGCAGAGAGAGAACTTCCATCAGCGCCCGGGTATTGGAGCAGTCCCCTTCGGTGACGGCGACCACTTCCTTGATGCCATGGCGCTGCACGGTGCCGAAGAGCCCCTTGATCCAGCCGCAACAGTTGCGGGGAAAGCCGGCAATCTCGGCTTCCTCGACCAGCCCCTGGGGATCGGAGTCGGTGATGAACAGATTGTTGAGGTCGACTGGTCGGCGCCCTGCCGCTACCAGCACCTCCAAGGGAATGGTTGTGGTGAATCCGACCATGATTTCCGGGAATTCCACTCAGGCGGCCGCTATTCGGCCTTGATGAACAGGTAGTAGATAACCAGTCCGATGAGGGCGACCCCGCCGCCGACGAACAGCAGCAGCGACTCGCTCGCCAGCCCTTCCAGGTTCGTTCCGCGCCCCTGGATGTAGGAGATCAACCAGACAAAGCCGGTGAGCCCCATGATGGTCACCAGCAGCAGGCGCCATTTCATCAGCAGCGACAGCAGCGCCAGCAGACCGATGCCTCCGAGCAGATACGGGTTGTGCACCAGTTGCCCGACGTCGAGTCGGCCCAGGGTTTCCATCACCCGCTCGGTCTCGAAGTTCTGCAGCAGATCGCGTAATGCCGACAACTCCATCCGCAGCCCCCCATGCATGAATACGTCGACACCATAGCAGGTTTCGGGGCTGCAGGTAAAGAGGCAAACGGCGGGGATTCCCTTGACTGGCCGCTGACTTTCTTCTAAGATTCCATCTTTGTCCGGCCGCCGGCTCGCCATCTTCCGCTGGGCGGCTTCTTCTGCTCATCGACTCAATCGAGATACAATGTGACGGAACATGCGATAGGGGTCTTCGACTCAGGGGTCGGCGGGCTGACCGTGCTCAAGGAGATCATGCGCCAGCTCCCCGGCGAAGAACTCGTCTACCTGGGCGATACCGCCCGGGTCCCCTACGGGACCAAAAGCCCCGCAACCGTTCTTCGTTATGCCTTGGAAGCGGCCGATTTTCTGGTCGGCTGCCGGGTGAAGATGCTGGTGGTCGCCTGCAATACCGCCTCGTCGGTCGCCGTGCCGGCCCTCGAGAGGCGCTGCAGTTTGCCGGTGGTCGGGGTGATCGAACCTGGCGCCAGCCGGGCGGCGGCGCTGACCCGCAACCGGCGGGTGGGGGTGATCGGCACCGAAGGGACGATCAAAAGCGGCGCCTATACCCGGGCGATCCAGGCTCTCGACCCCCGCATCGAAGTATTCAGCACCGCCTGCCCGCTGTTCGTGCCGCTGGCCGAGGAGGGGTGGGCGGAGCACCCGGTGGCCCTCCTGACCGCCCGAGACTACCTGGCCCCCCTGATCGCGCAGCGGATCGATACGCTGGTACTCGGCTGCACCCACTACCCGCTGCTTAAAAACACCTTGCGTGCCGTTCTCGGCGACGCCGTAGAGCTGGTCGATTCGGCCGAGGAGACCGCCCGCCTGGTGGCCACCCGCCTGGCCGGCGACCGTCGCTTCCGGCAGCAGTCACCGCAGTTGCCGCGCTATTTCGTTACCGATGTGCCGACCCGGTTCGAGAAGGTAGGGGGGGCTTTTCTCGGCGCCCCTCTGCTCGGGGTGGAGCAGGTAGAGCTCGACAAATCCTAAGCCTGAGGGAAACTCCCGATGCAAAGCCCCTTCAAAGATCGCCTTCTGCTGACGGCCTTCCTCGTCATCCTGCTGGCCTTCGGCCTGTTGGTCGCGCGCAAGTATTTCATCTCCACCCCCCCGCCTCAGCCGGTGGCGACCGTTCCGGCCCCAGAGGAGCCGCGGCAGCGGCGGGAAGTGGTCCTTTACTTTGGCAACCCCGACGGGACCCATCTGGTCCCCGAGTCCCGGGAGGTAAGCGACTGTCTGGTGGAGAGCGATTGCGTCCGGGAGACGGTCCAGGCGCTGATCAACGGCCCCCTCGGCAATTCGATTCCGATCATCCCCTCGCACAGCGTTCTGCGCGGGATTGCACTGGAAAATGGGACCGCCATTCTCGATTTCAGTCGTGACCTGGTGACCGGTCACCCCGGCGGCAGCATTTCCGAGCTGCTCACCGTCTATGGTCTGGCCAATACGGTAGCGGTGAACTTCCCCCATCTGCGGCAGGTGCGCATTTTGATCGAAGGGGCGACCGTGGAGACGCTGAAGGGACACCTGGGGCTGCAGGAGCCGGTGACCGCCG
>JACZKF010000362.1 GCA_014860175.1 Desulfuromonadales bacterium
GGTCCCGTTCCAGCGCCAGCTCCCCTTTGCCCAGAGCGGCGAAGACCGCCTCCATCTCCTGGCAAAGCTCTTCCAGCTCGCTGGCTCCGACCGCCCGAGCCGCACCCTTAAGGCTATGCACCTCCCGAAAGGCCTCCTGCATCACCTGGTTCGACGGCTGCCGGCCGAGGCTGGTGAGGAGTCGCTCGATCTGCCGCAGGTGCTCTTCGGCTTCGAGTCGAAAAGTCGGCAGCAGACGGGCCAGCAGTTCGACGTCCCGCGGGTCCATGTCAGACCCGGAACCCGGCTGCCAGCTCCTGGAGGCGATTGCCAAGCTCATGCAGCTGCAAGGCCGCGGCCTCGGTCTGCCGGGTGCCGGTGACGTGCTGACTGGTGGCGGTCTTGATGTTCTGCATCGCCAGGGCGATCTGGTCCATCCCCACCAGCTGCTCCTTGCTCGAGGCGGCGATCTGCTGCGCCGCCGTCGCCGCCTCCTCGACGGTCTCGGCCAAGGCCCTTATCGTCTCCCCCGCCCGGGAAGACTGCCGCATGCCGGCCTCCACCGCCCGGGTCCCCTGTTCGGTCGCCATCACCGAGGCCGAGGTGGCTTTCTGGATGTCGCCGAGAATGGTCCGCACCTGCGCCGTCGCCTGTTTCGACTGCCCGGCGAGATGGCGGACTTCCTGGGCGACCACCGAGAACCCCTTGCCGTGCTCGCCGGCCTTGGCCGCCTCGATGGCGGCGTTGACCGCCAGCAGGTTCGACTGCTCGGCCAGGTCGTTGACGGTGGAGATGATCTCGCCGATGACCTGGCTGAGCTCGCTCAGGCGCACGATGCTGTCGGTGACCGCCTCCATCTGCCCCATGATCTGGCGCATCCCGTCGACGGCGTCGTCGACCGCCTGGCGCCCGGTGGTGGCATCGTGCACCGCCTGCAGGGCGATGTCGGCCACGTGCTGCGACTTCTCGGTGGCCAGGTGGGCCGTCTGTTTGACCTGCTCGACCGTGGCCGTCGTTTCGTTGACGGCGGTGGCGGTCTGCGTCGCCCCCGCCGCCATCTGGGTACTGGCGGTGAGGATCTGGCTCCCGGACGAGGCCAGGACGTTGATCCCCCCCTGCAGTTCGCGGTTGAGCTCGCGCAGCGTCCGCACCATCTGGGCGAAAGCGGCATCGAGAGTCCCGAATTCGTCCTGGCGCTCCTCGCTGTCCAGAGCGATGGTCAGATTGCCGCCGGCAACCTCCCGGGCCCGGTCGCTGAGGCGGTGCAGGGGGGCGGTGATCACCCGGGAGAGAAAGGAGGCGAAGAAGATCCCGAGCAGAACCGCCAGCAGGCCGAGGGCGACAAAGGCGCCGACGGCCCGCTGCGCGTTGGACGTCGCCTGTTCGACCGACTCCTGCATCCGAGCCTCGGCGGCCCCGCGGATCTCCTGCATGATGGCCGATATTTCCTGGTACCGAGTCTCCTGAACGCCGGTCATCGTATCCACGGCCACGGGGGTCTCCCCTTGCCGCAAGGCCGGGAAGATCACCTGCCGCCGGGTCTGCATGAATTCACCGTAGACCGCCTGCCAGTCACGGAACAGGGCGTCCATCCGGGGGTTGTCGGCCAGCCTCGCCTCCAGCCCCTCCAGCACCTGAACGACCTCCTCGGCGCCGACCTCGATCTGGGCGATACCGCGCTCGATGTTTTCACCCAGAAGAGCCATTTCTAGAACGATGGCCCGATTGCGGTAAAAAGCGGTGTCGATCAGCAGCAGTTCCGTCACTGTCCGCACGTCGGTCTGGAGAATCTGCTCCTGCTGGCGGGCGATGCCGAGCAGCAGCCAGGAGGCGAGACCGATGAGGGTCGCCAGCATCAGCGCGAACAGGGCGAAGACCGCCAGCAGCTTCTTGCGGGTGGGCAGATCGATGAACCGGGGCATGGAGACCTCCCGTCAGGGGGTGGTGGAAAGCGTTGGTTCGACCTGCAGCCACGGCGCCGTCAGCAGCCGGCGGGCATCGAGCAGGGGCACGGCCCCCGGGAGGACCCCCTGCAGGTAGCGCAGGGCCGGCTCGGGCCAGGTGGCGGGGGAGGGCGCCAGGTCACTGCGGAAGAGCTCGCGGGCGACGTCGACCCGGGCCGCCATAAAGCCGAACAGGCTCCCCTCGCCGGCCAGGACCAGAACCACTTCCAGCGCTTCTTCCGCCGTCGTCGACAGGGCGAGCAGCGGGCGCAGGTCGGCCACCGACAGGATCGTTCCGCGCCGGTTGACCAACCCGACGACAGGTGCTGGCGCCCCCGGCAGCGGGGTCAATTCACGAGGGCGGAAGACCTCTTCCACCCAGGAGGTCTCACAGGCGAAGAGCTGGCCTTCGAGCTCGAATTCGATCACCGCCAGGCGCTCCGCCGACTCGGCCAGCCGCTGCGGCCGGGCCAGCTCTCGAGCCCGCTGGCGCAGCTGTTGCGGCGCCGGTATCGTCTCGGCGGTGGCCGCAGCCTCGGCGGCGGCCCGGGCCCGCGCCAGCTTGGCCCCGATCCGGGTCAGGCGCTGCTGCAGTTGCTGCTCCAGGCTAGCCGGCACCGTCCCCTCCCAAGGCGGCGATGACCGCTTCGCGCAGCCGCCCGGCCCGCATCTCCTCGGCATGGGGGACCGGGTCGTCGTCGCCGTAGTCGGCGAGGAGCTGCAGGGCATTGCGGAAGTTGCGCTCGGCCTGGCGCCTGTCGCCGCCGCGCCGAGCGATGTTTCCCAGCGCCACATGGGCAGGGAGGAAATCCGCGGCCAGGTAAAGAGTGGTGCGCAAGGCATCGAGGGCTTCGGCGGTGCGCCCCTGTTCGTCGAGAATCATCGCCCGCAGGTAGTGCCCATCGGGGTTGAGGCGGTGGCGAGGGATCGCCTCCTCCACCCAGGTCAGTGCCTCGGGGAGCCGGCCACTGTTGGCGCAGGCCTGGGCGACCAGCAGGGCGGCGGCGGCAAAATCGGCGTCGTGCCGCGCCAGCTCCGGTCCCTGGCGGCAGATGGCGCCATACTCCCCCCGCTGG
>JACZKF010000363.1 GCA_014860175.1 Desulfuromonadales bacterium
CCTGCGTCCTCCCCGAGGGCCGGTCATGAGGAGCTATTCCAAGCGCTTCGCGCTTTGCGCAAGCGGCTGGCCGAGGAGGAGGGGGTGCCACCGTTCATCATCTTTGGCGACGCTACCTTGCTGGAGATGGCCTCCCTATGCCCCGGCGATGAGGCGGCGCTGCTGCAAGTCAGCGGCGTTGGCAGACATAAGCTGGCGCGCTACGGTCGGCAGTTCCTGGCCGAAATCGGCAGCTACCAGGCCCGGCGGCAAGGCACGGGTTAGTTAGTCCCTACGTGAGGCCGCTTGACGGCTGTTTTTCCTAATGCTATTTTAATTAGCATTTGGTTTAATTTGCCCAGGGGGTGGTGCCATGAAGGAGACGGGTCGGGTACAGAGGCTGGGGGAGTTGCTGCTGGCATGTGAACTGATCACCCAGCAGCAACTGACGGAAGCGTGCCGCATCCAGGCCCAATCCGGAGAGAAGCTGGGGTCGACCCTGGTCCTCCTCAACCATCTCGCCCTGGAGACGCTGCTGAAAGCCCTGGGTCAGCAGTACGGCATGCAGCCGGTGAACCTGTTCAAGATTGACATCCCGGCCGCCGTTCTTCGCCTCCTGCCGCGGGAGACGATGAAGAAGTTTCTGGCCGTCCCCTTGACGGAAAATGGCCAGATGGCGATGGCCGACCCCCGCGACCACGATGCCCTGCGCCAACTCCAGTTCTCTTTGGGCCGATCGCTCAAGCCGATGGTGGCTCCGGCTTTCCAGATCGAAGCGGTGCTCAGATATCTGGAACAGCATCCCGACGGCGATGAACCTCTGCTCGGCAGCGAACTGGTGCAGTGGTGCAGCGAGATACCGAGGAAAAGCCAAGGGACCCCGGAGATCGAACAGCTCTTCCGCTTTCTGTTGGAGGGGGGGGGGACCGACCTGCTGCTGGTCGCCGGCGTCCCCCCTACCATCAAGGTCAACAACGAACTGGTGCGCATGGCGGCACCGGCCCTCCTCCCCGAGCAGGTCCACGCCTATGCCATGGCCTTGATGACGGCGGTGCAGCAAGAACAGTTCGCCGCCAATCGGGAGCTCGATTTCGCCATCACCCTGCCGGCCCTCGGCCGTTTCCGGCTCAACGTCTACAGCCAGCGCAACACCCTCTCCCTGGCCGCCCGCCACATCGTCGAAGAGGTCCCGACTCTGGTGGATCTCGGTCTCCCCTCCTGGCTGGAAGAGTGTGCCCTTCGGAGCCAGGGGCTGATTCTGATCACCGGTCCGACCGGCCATGGCAAGACGACCACCATGGCGGCCCTGATTGACGTGATCAACACCCGCTGCCGACGTAACATCATCACCCTCGAGGACCCGGTGGAATACCTGCACCGGCACAAGTCGAGCAATGTCAACCAGCGGGAGATCGGGGTGGATACGGCCAGCTTCCCGGAGGGGTTGCGCAACATTTTCCGTGAAGCCCCCGATGTCATCGTCATCGGGGAAATGCGCGACCCGGAGAGCTTTGCCATCGCCCTGCAGGCCGCCGACACCGGTCATCTGGTGATCAGCTGCCTGCATGCCAACAACGCGCCGATGGCCATCGACCGGATCATTGATATGGTCCCCCCGGAGCAGCAGCGTCAAGTGCGCAATCAGCTGGCGGAGAACCTGCTCGTCATCTTCAACCAGCGGCTGGTGCCCAATCGCACCGGCACCAAGCGGATCCTTGCCCATGAGAAGCTGTCCAACAGCTATCGGGTCAAGGCGCTGATCCGCGACGGCAAAGAGCATCAGATCCGGGCGTTGTTGCAACAGTCGGCCGATGAGTTCCGCTCACTGGACACCAGTCTGGCCCAACTGGTCAATGAGGGGAAGGTCAGCCCCGAGACGGCTCTGCAGTTTTGCCAGGATGCCTCTTTTTTCCGCCTTCTCCTCGATCGCGGTTCGCGGCCCGCCAGGGTCAGCCGCGGATAAAGGGGCGCCCCCAAAAAAAACAGGGGCGCCGGATCAGCCGACACCCCTGTTCGCCAATCAGAGAAGTAGCCAGGAGGGGGTCTACCCCCCCCCTTTTTTCAGCTCGATCCCGTACGATTTTATTTTCCGGTGCAAATTGGAGCGTTCGATGTCGATCGCTTCCGCGGTGCGAGAAATATTCCAGTCGTTTTCCTCCAGTTTCTGCAGCAGGAATTCCCGCTCGAACTCCTCTTTGGCCTCCCGGTAGGTTCCCAGATCGACGGCCGTCGAAGTCAGCGGGCGTCCGCCTCCCGCCATTTTGGGCTGCCGGATCGTCGCCGGCAGATGTCTTTCGGTGATCAGATCGTCGGGCGTCATGATGACCAGGCGCTCAATGATGTTTTTCAACTCCCGGACGTTGCCAGGCCAGGGGTAATGGACCATCGCCTCCATGGCCGCCGGGGTGAGCGATTTGATCTCCCGGCTCTCCTTGCCGCAGAAAACCTCGAGAAAGTAGTTGACCAGAGCGGGAATATCTTCCCGGCGCTCGCGCAGGGAAGGGACGTGGAAAGGCAGGACATTGAGCCGGTAGAAAAGGTCTTCCCGGAACGTCCCCTTGCGGATCTCCTCCCCCAGGTCTTTGTTGGTGGCGGCAATCACCCGGACGTCGACCTCGATGGTCCGGCTGCCGCCGACCCGCTCGAACTTGCGCTCCTGGAGAATCCGGAGCACCTTGGCCTGGGTCTTCAGGCTCATGTCGCCGATCTCGTCGAGAAACAGGGTCCCTTCATGCGCCAGGTCGAATTTCCCCTTGCGTTGGGCAGTCGCGCCGGTGAAGGCCCCCTTCTCATGGCCGAACAGCTCCGACTCGATCAGCTCTTCCGGAATAGCCGCACAGTTAACCTCGATAAACGGTCGGTCCTGGCGATGGGAGAGCTGGTGGATGGCGCGGGCGACCAATTCTTTACCGGTCCCGTTTTCTCCGGTGATCAGCACCCAACCGGAAGTCGGGGCGGCGATGGCGATCTGCGCCTGCAACTCGCTGATGGCCCCACTGGCGCCGACCATTTCGTAGTCCTTGCCGATCTTCGCCTTGAGGACTCGATTCTCTTCCACCAACTGCCCGACCTTGAGGGCATTCTGAATTGTGAGCAGAACCTTTTCCAGCGAAAGCGGCTTCTCGATAAAATCGAAGGCGCCCAGTTTGGTCGCCCGCACCGCGGTCTCGATGGTGCCGTGGCCACTCATCATGATCACCGGCTGCTCCGCCGAGGTCTCCTTGATCCGCCGGAGGGTCTCGAGACCGTCCATGCCGGGCATCCAGATATCGAGCAGAACGAGATCCGGAGATTCTTCCCGCAACAGGCTCAGCCCCTCCTCGCCGTTGCTGGCGAAAAGGGTCCGGAACCCCTCATCCATAAGGATACCGATCAGGCTTTCGCGGATACTCTCTTCGTCGTCGATGATCAGAATACTCTTCATGTGTCCTCTTCGCGGCCGGCTCAGACCTGCAGGCTGGTGCTGCTGCTGCCGATCGGCAGTTCGACGATAAAACGGCTCCCCTTGGGGAAATTATCCTTGACCCTGACATAACCGTTATGGTCGGAGATGATGGTGGCGACGATCGCCAGCCCCAGGCCGGTCCCCGATTTCTTGGTGGAGAAGTAGGGCTCGAACAGGCGTTGTTTGTCCTCGGGGGGGATGCCGCAGCCCGTGTCGGCGACCGAGAAGGTCACCATCTGCAAGGAACGATTGTAGTTGGTCTCCAGGGTAATGCTCCCTTCCTGCCCGACGGCGCCGACGGCATTGTCGAGCAGGTTGATGGCGACCCGCTTGATCTGATCGCGGTCCAGACTGAAGACCGGGACCTGGGGGTCCGGGCGAAAGGCGAAAGTGACTTCCCGGTGCGCCTCCTGGTAGAGGACCAGCGCTTCGCTGAGGACCTCGTTGAGATTGCTCGGCGCCGGATTGCTGGCCGGCATCCGGGCAAAACTGGAAAACTCGTTAACCAGGTTCTTCAACTCGTCCACCTGCTTGATGATCATCATGGTGCACTCGTCGAACACCGTGTCGTCGGCCGAAAACCGCTCCAGATACCGGCGGCGAAGGCGCTGGGCCGAGAGCTGGATCGGGGTCAGCGGATTTTTGATTTCGTGGGCGATGCGCCGGGCCACTTCCCGCCAGGCGGCCATCCGCTGCGCCTTGAGCAGATGGGTGAGATCGTCGAAGACGACCACCGTCCCCATGAACTCCGCCGTTTCATCCCGCAGGGTAGTGACATGGACCAGCAAAGTGACCTTGCTGTCCTGGACCGGCACCGTGACCTGCTTGCGGATCGAGTCTTTGCCGGTCTGCACCAGGTCACGGAGAAAATCCTTGATCATCGGCAGATGCTCGGCGCTGACCACCTCCCGGAAATTTTTCCCCATCACGTTGCCGGGCTTGATCTTGAGCAGCAGTTCGGCCGACTTGTTGATGGTCGAGATGTTCCCCTGCTTGTCGAGAGAAATCACGCCGGCGGTGACGTTGCGCAGCACGATCTCCATGTACCGGCGCCGTTGTTCCAACTCCAGATTGGAAGACTGGAGCTCCCGGTTGGTCTCCCGGATCGCCTCCTGGCTATGGCGCAGATCGGTGGTCATCTTGTTGAAGGCGGCCACCAGGGTACCGATTTCATCGTCACTCTCGGTGGTGAGACGGACCTCCAGATCCCCCCCGGCGATTCGGCCGGTGGCGATGGCCAGCTCCTGGATCGGACCGGTAATCCCCCGTGCCAAGTGAAAACCGAACCAGGTGGAGAGAAACAGGATCACCAGCGCCACCAGCAGCAAAATGATGACATAGGCCTTCTGGATATTCCCCTTGAGTAGTTTGGTACTCTTGTACTGCTCGAAGGAGGCGGAGATCTCCTTCATTTTGTTGACCAGGGAGTAGGGGACGTAATAGTTCACCACCACCACGCCGACCACATCGTTGGGGTTCCAGTTGGAGTAGATCGGGACGATGCCCCGGATCAGGTCGGCTTTGCCGATCGGGGTGATCCGGGTAAATCGATTCCCCTGCAACCCTTCGCGAATGGCATCCGAGCCGGGGTCGGTGAACTCGGCACTCGGCACCTGGGGGTTGGCCGCCCGGACCAGCTCCTCATGGGTGCTGGAGAAAACTTCCACCACCCCCAGGTTGTACTCCTCCTGCTTCTGGTTGATCAGCGCCACCAGATTGGGGAGCTGTTCCTCATTGAGAAGCTTTTTGTCCTTGATCAGGCGGGACAGCTGCTCCCCGTAATAAAGAGCATTAGCGGCCGAATTTTTGTAGTAGGTCTGGGCCACATCGAGGGATTCGCGCAGGGACGTCTCGATCTGGTCACTGAACCAGTTTTCAATGGTGTTGGTGATGATCCCCGCCGAAACCAGAAACAGCAGCATGGTGGGGACCAGAGACAGGGCGATAAAGGCGGCGACCAGTTTGCTCCGCAGCCGGGCGCCAGGCACATTGCGGCGCCTTTCCAAAATCAGCTTGAATATATTACGGAAAATCAGAAACAGGAAGAGGATGATCAACAAGATATTGATGTTGATCAATGCCAAAACCAGGATGCTATTGGTCAGTGGCAACTGGGACGCGAATTCGAACAGGTGCGATTCGAAACGGGAGAAGAGCAGGAAGAGAAAGATGATCAGGAGGATCAGCAGCCATTCCCGGCGGCGTTTGCGTGTTTCGGTGGTTTTAAATTCCCGCTCAGGGGGACTTGAACTCATCGGCTTCTCGTGGGGACAGGAAAATTCACGGTTAACCGTTGGATTCTAGGGCAACACGGGTTCGAAATGCAAGTTGGAAGGGGAGCGCGGGGCAGGAGACGGCCATCGAGGCCGTCTCCCTGGCGCAGATAATCAGACTTTGGAAAGGACCAGATCGGAGAGGAAGTTGGGAAATCCCCCCTGCAGGGGCTGACGCAGGTCGTCGGGGCTGAATTCAACCAGGCGCCAGTGCTCGGGTGAGGCCAGGAGTTTTTCCACCATCCGATGGTTCATGTCATGCCCGGCCCGGTAAGATTTGATATGGCCGAGAAGCGGGAAGCCAAGCAGGCTGAAGTCACCGATGCTGTCGAGAATCTTGTGGCGCACAAATTCGTCCTGGAACCGCAGCCCTTCCGGGTTGAGGACCCGGTCGTCACCGATGACCACCGCATTGTCCAGCGAGCCGCCAAGGGCCAGCCCATTGGCTTTGAGGTATTCCACCTCCCGCCGAAAGCCGAAAGTTCGAGCCGGCGCGATGTCGCGCCGGAACAGCTCGGGCGAGACCTTGACCGACCGGTTTTGCACCGAGATGCAGGGGTGATCGAAGGCAATCTCGAAACTGATGCGGAAAAACCGCGAGGGAATCATGCTGATGCGCTTGTCCCCTTCGGTCAGCGAGATCGGCTGGCGCAGGGCAAGGTAGCGGCGGCTGCGCGATTGGCTACGCAGGCCGGCTCCCAGCAACAGCTCGACAAAGGGGGCGGCGCTGCCGTCCATGACCGGCACCTCCGGCCCATCGATGTCGATGTGCAAATTGTCGATCTCCAGGGCCGTCACCGCCGCTAACAGGTGCTCGACCGTCGAGACCGAAAGACCATTCTTGCCAAGGACGGTGGCCAGTCGAGTGTCGACGACATTGGCCGAGATCGCCTCGATAGAGACGGTCCGCTCCCCCTCGGTACGGTGGAAGACCACCCCGGTGCCGGCATCGGCCGGGCGCAGGGTGAGATTGATCCGGCGGCCCGAGTGGAGGCCGGTTCCGGAAATCATTATCGGGTGGGCAATGGTGCATTGAAAAATCATGTCCGGCGTTCATCCTCCCTTGGGCACCCAAATGCCATTATATCATGCAAAGAGTTTGCCAAGGTTTTAATGAAATTCAAGATGCCGGAATACCAAGGGAAATGCAAATCCTGAGGACCCTCGGGAGGGTTTCTGTGGCAGATGTGCACGCTGGAGCTGTGGCCTGGACGACACAGTTCTAGAGTCGCCCCGAGCGCAAAATGGCAATGGCCAGCCACAGTCCGAGAAAGCCGGCGATCAGGTAGCCGAGAAACCCGAGAACCGGGAAGCCGAACAGCAGTGGCCCTTTGTTGGTGAGCATGATCAAGGAAGAGCCGATGATCAAGGAGGCGATCAGCAGGCTAAAGGAGAGGCGGTTGCTCGATTTGTCGATATCGTTGATCAACCGGTCGAGTCCCCGGTGTTCCAGGTCGATCTTGAACTTGTTCCGGTTGATCCGGTTAATGAGCTCTTTGAGGTCGCCGGGAAGATTCTTGACCAGGGCGCCGTACGATTGGGCGACCCGCAGGAAGTCCCGGCCGAGATTGGTCGGGCTGAGCCGCTCGCGCACAATTTTCTCGATGAACGGCTGCATGTGGGAGATCATGTTGAAGCGGGGGTCGAGCTGGCGACCGATCCCTTCGATGGTGATCAGGGCCTTGGCCAACAGCATCAGGTCGGAAGGAAAGCGGATCCGGTAGTTGGTCAAAATTTCAATGAAGTCGGATAGAAGCCGGCCGGCGTTGAGATCTTCCAGCGGAATCCCATAATATTCATCAATGAACTCGGAAACTTCGCGTTTGACCTGGTGGACCGGGATCTCGTCCGTCAACTCACTGGAGAACAGGAGGTGGTTGAGAACCCGGTCGACATCCCGGTCCAAAATGGCGACGATCAAGTCGATGAGCTGATATTTCAGCTCGTCGGTAAGGCGGCCGACCATGCCATAGTCGAGAAAGCAGATGCGGTCCCCGGGAAGGATATAGATATTTCCCGGGTGGGGGTCGCCGTGAAAAAAGCCAAAGACCAGCACCTGCTTGAGGATGGCGTCGGCGCCGTTGCGGGCGACCGCCTGCAGATCGTGGCCGGCGGCGACCAACCGATCAAAGTCGGAGATCTTGATGCCATGGATGTATTCCATGGTCAATACCGTCTCGCCCGTCTGCTCCCAGAAGACCTTGGGGACATGCACACTCGGATCTTCGGCGAAATTGAGGGCGAAGCGGTCGATGGTGCGCCCTTCCCGGGCGAAATCCATCTCCCGGCTGATGGTGCGGCGAAACTCTTTGACCAGAGCGACCGGGTCGTAGATGCTGGCTGCCGGGATGTGGTGCTCGATGAGGTACGCCAGCCCCATCAGGATGTCGAGGTCGGTGGCCACCAGCCGGCTGATCCCGGGCCGGCGTACCTTGATGACCACTTCCTCGCCGCTCCTCAGCCGTCCGCGGTGGACCTGGGCGATGGAGGCGGCAGCCAGGGGTATGGGGGAGAATTCAGCAAAGATCTGCTCCACCGGATAGCCCAGTTCCCGCTCCACCTGTCCCATGATCTCCTCGGCCGGCAGGGAGGGGACGGTGTCCTGT
>JACZKF010000364.1 GCA_014860175.1 Desulfuromonadales bacterium
GGCGTGCCCCATCCCGGAACGGCCGCCGGCCGCCAGGACCGTCTTCTTGGAAGCCCATTCCCGGGCCAGACCGATGATGTCGCGGGCCTTGACGCCGGAGATACCCTCGGCCCACTCGGGGGTCTTCGGGATGCCATCGACCTCACCCATGACATAGGAGACCCACTTGTCGAAGCCGTAGGTGTGGGTGTCGACATACTCCTTGTCGTACTTGTTTTCGGTGAGCCAGGTGTAGGCGATCCCCAGGGCCAGGGTAGTGTCGGTCCCCGGCTTGGGGGCGATCCATTTGTCGGCGCCGATAACCGAAGTGAAGTTGCAGAAGGGGTCGATGAAGATGAACTTGATCCCCAGCTTCTTCATGTGGAAGCGCCAGTTGTCGGTCTCGTTCCAGGCGTAGTCGCCGGAGGTGGTGTTGGGGTCGGAGCTCCAGAAGATGATCTGTTCCGTGTGCTCGAAGGTGTCGGTGAGCAGATCGTAGGCGGGCGGCTGGCCGAGGCGCCAGTGGAAGCCCCAGGCGTGGATCGCCCCCCAGTACCACCCCTGCCAGCTGTCCGGGTCGTGGTCGATCCAGGTGCAGCCGACCAGATTCCAGAAGCGCTCCAGGGCGCTCATCCGGTAGCCGATGTTCCCCCATGAATCGTGCGAGGAGCCGGTTACGGCGATGCTCGAAGGGCCGTGCGCCTCTTTCAAGCGGATAATTTCGCTGGAGGTAATCTTCAGCGCCTCCTCCCAGCTGATCGGCTCATAGCCCGAAACGCCGCGGTTTTGCGGGTTGCGCTCGCCGTTCGGGTCGAAGTCGACGCGCTTCAGCGGGGTCAGGAGACGATCTTTGGAATAGACCTGCTGCTTCGCCCCCTGCACCCAGCAGGCGACCGACGCCTTGTTGGGGCGGGTGAAGGTCTCGCCTCTGGCTTCAATCGTCCAAGGCGCGGCGTCGTCCTTTTGGTCGTAGTTGAGAGGCATGATGCGGACGATCTTCTCGTCCTGGACATGCACCTCGACGGGACCGCTGAGGGTACAGTTGACGAATTTTTTGACATCAGATGAAGATTGAGCCATTGTTACTCTCCTTTCAGAGCAAATAGGCGAGAGGGCCTGCCCTCATTTGCCGGCCGCCCCTTGGGGATGACCGGTGATGATTTCTGGTCGGCCAGGCACCGCAGTTTCCTTTCCGTCCAGCGTGGCGGTGGCCGCCTTCCCGTTTGCTGCCGGGTCACGGGCCCCTGGCTCCAGGGGTTGGGCCATCGTCATGTAATCCTACACACAATTTTACATGCAATATCTGTCGCTAAAAATAAAACACTGTTCGCTATGTGTCAAGGGAATTCCACCAGCAATTTCCCTCTCCCCCGCCGGTATCCGGGCGGGGGAGAGGGCTCCTGCTACAGCGCCATCGCCACTTCGTAGGCGGAAGCGATCGCCTTCATGGCGTTGCCGACCTTTTGCCCGTCGCCGACCGCATAGAGCTCGGCGACTTTCCCTTCCAGGGCCTTGACCAGCTCTTTGCGGGAGCGGTCGCCGACGCTGATGATGATGGTGTCGGCATCGAGCAGGAAACGGGTGGCGCACTTTTCCAGCTGCAGCCCCTCGGGGGTGATCTCCTTGACCTTGACGTTGCTGGCGACGCGGATGTTGGCCTTGTAGAAGCGACGCAGCAGGTAGCCCCGGGAGGTGTAGCCCATCCCCGGCACCACCGCCTCTCGTTCGGTGACGATGCTCACCAGTTTCCCCTGGGAGGCGAGATACTCGGCGGTGTCGACGGCGGCGTAGCCGGCCCGGCAGGCGTAGCTGTAGTTGGAGACGGTGCCGGTGAGATCGCCTTCGATCGGCTCTTCCTTTTTCCGGCAGGTGAAACTGCACAGGTAGCTGCAGGTCATGATGGCGACCCGGTTGCCGACGGCGGCCTTGCCGCTCATCACGTCTTCGACGGTGACGATATTGGGGAGGTCGACTCCGGGGATCTTGTCGGCCACTGCCGGGTCGGCGCCGACCGCCACGATCACCGCGTCGGGCTTGGCCTGGGCCACTGCCTCGGCCGTCACTTCGCTGTTGAGCAGCACCTTGACCCCGGCTTTGGGCAGGGCTTTTTCCATATAGACCGAGAGCCGCTCGTTCTCGGCTTTGGCCGGGGAGAGGACCGACTGGCGAAAGGCGCCGCCGAGGCGGGCGTCCTTCTCATGCAGCGTCACCTCATGCCCCCGCTTGGCGGCAATCAGGGCGGCTTCGCAGCCGGCCGGGCCGCCACCGACGACCAGCACCTTCTTCCTGGTCGCCGCTTGCGGCAGCTCCTCCAGGGAGGTTTCCCCCATCCGCCCGGCCGCCGGGTTGGTCAGACAGGTGGTCGGCTTGAGCATCCACAGGACGTCAAAACAGCCCTGGCAGCACCAGACGCAGGGGAGGATATCGTCGGCCTGGCCGTTGAGGATCTTGTTGGCGTATTCGGGGTCGGAGATCTGCGGCCGGCCGATGCAGACGAAGTCGGCCTTGCCGCTGGCCAGCACCTCTTCGGCCATGTCTTCGGAGATCCGCTTGGCCACCATCACCGGCACCTTGACCGTCTTCTTGATCCCTTCGGCCATGTAGAGCCAAGAGCCGCGCGGCGAGCCGGCGGTCTGGTCGTGCAGGGGGTGGTTCGATTCGCGCAGACCGGCGGAGATGTTGATGCAGTCGCACCCCGCTTCTTCCAGGGCGACGGCGATCATCCGCGAGTCGATATGGGTCACCCCGCCGTCGGGATAGTAGTCGTCGCCGTTGATCCGGGCCATGACCGGGTAGTCGTGGCCGCAGCACTGCTTGATCTCCTGGATCACTTCCTTGGCGAATTTCACCCCACCCTCGATGCCGCCGTATTCATCGGCGCGCTGGTTGAGGAAGGGGGAGAGGAAGGAGCTGCCGAGGTAGCCGTGGGCGAAGTGCGCCTCGACGGTGTCGAAGCCGGCCGTCTTGGCCCGCAGCGCCGCCTGGCCGAACTGCTTGATGCACTCCTTGATCTCGTACAGGGTCATCGCCCGCGGCGGCTCTTTGTACAGCGCCTGAGCGCTGGCGATGGCCGAGCAGGAGATCGGCTGGGTGCCGCCGGTCATGGTGCTCGACTGCCGCCCCGAGTGCATGATCTGCAGCGAGACTTTGGCGCCGTACTTGTGAATTTCGTCGGTCAGTTTCTTCAGGGTCGGGATGAAGCGATCGTGCGACACGGCGCAGTTGATGACCGAGCGGCCGATCGGGTAGTCGACCGCGGCCGCCTCGATGACGATCAGGCCGACCCCCCCCTTGGCCCGCAGGCCGTAGTAGTGGACCGCCTCTTCGGTAAAATGTCCCTGGTAGGTGTAGTTGGTGCACATCGCCGGCATCACCAGGCGGTTCTTCAGCTCCAGGGTCCCGAACTTACCCGGCTGGGCGAGCAGTTTTGGTTTGGTCTCCATCGCTATTCTCCTTTTCCCGGCAGGCGATCGCCGGCTCGAGCAAAGCGGCCCCCCCGCAGACGCGAGGCGGGCCGCCGGTAGCTGGGCTAGATGATGTCGTCTTTTTTCAGCTGCTCGACCTGTTCCTTGCTGTAGCCGAGCAGTTCAGACAAGACCTCCTCATTGTGCGAGCCGAGATAGCCGCCGGGGAGGTCGAACCCCCCCTTCAGCTCGGAGAAGCGGAAGGGGAAATCGTGCCCCTTGGCCCCGATCACTTTCCCCAGTTCCGGATGGTACAGATCGGTGATCATCCCCCGGTGGGCGAGCTGCGGGTCGGCCAGCACTTCGGGGATGGTCGCCACGCTGCCGGCGGCGCAGCCGGCAGCGCGCACCTTGTCCACCACTTCGTGCTTGGGGAGGGTGCGGGTCCAGGCTTCCACCGTGTTATCGACGAAGTCGGCGTTGGCCTGCCGGTGGTCGAGTTTCTGGCAGCGCGGATCGTTGATCAGCTCCTCGCGCCCCATCGCCCGGCACAGACCGGCCCAGTGGCTGTCGGCGGCGCTGCAGATGGTAGCATAACCGTCCTTGCACTCGTAGGAATTGAACGGGGTCAGCCGCAGGCGGCGGTTGCCGGTACGGATCGGGATGTTGTTGTCGACGTAGACATCGAGGCTCTCCTCCATCAGGAAGGAGACCAGCGAATCCATCATCGAGACATCGACGTGCTGCCCCTTGCCGGTCTGATCCCGGTAGCGCAGCGCCGCCTGCAGGCCGATGACCATGTAGAGGGCGGCGATCAGATCGCCCCCGGCCACCCCCAGCCGCACCGGCGGCTGCTCGGGGTAGCCGGTGACCTCCATCACCCCGCTCATCGCCTCGACGACCGGATCAAAGGCGGCAAAGTGTTTGTAGGGGCCGTCCTGGCCAAAGCCGGAGCAGGAGCCGAGGATGATGTCGCTCTTGAGCTTTTTCAGATCCTCGTAGCCGAAGCCGAGCTTCTCCATGGTGCCGGGGAGGAAGTTCTCCGCCACGATATCGGCGGTCTTGATCAGTTCGGCCAGAATCTCCTTCCCCTTTTCCGCTTTCAGGTTGAGGGAGACGCTCTTTTTCCCCCGCGAACGTTTCAGGATGCAGAGGGAGATCTCTTTCGGGTCGGTCTTCTTGAAAGTGATCCCCTTGGGGCCGAAGTAGGGGCCGTTGGAACGCACCGCGTCGCCGCCGACATGCTTCTCAATCTTGATCACTTCCGCCCCGAGATAGGCGAAGATTTCAGTGGCGTAGGGGCCGGAAAGCCAGGCGGTCATATCGATGATCCGGACACCTTCGAGCGGTTTTTTGATTTCTTTCGACATGGTTCAATCTCCTGCTGGGTTGGACGATAGGTTATGGGTATGGCACCTGAAGTCAGGTGAAGGCAAATCCGGTTTCCGCGGCTACTCGCCGTGGAGGATCGTGACTGCGACCACCGCCGTCTCGCCGGCCATGTTGCCGCCGCCGTTTTCGGTCAGGCCGATGTCGGGGTGCTTCGGCATCTGCCGCTTGCCGGCCTCGCCGCGCATCTGCCAGGCGATTTCGGCGACCTGGGCGATGCCGGTGGCGCCGGCCGGGTGCCCCTTGGCGGTCAGTCCGCCGGAGGTGTTCACCGGCAGCCGTCCGTCGAACCAGGTGGCCCGCTCGTCCATCATCCGCCCGCTGGCCCCCGCCTCGCAGAAGCCGAGCTCCTCGTAGAGGTAGAGTTCGATCGGGGCGACGGCGTCATGCACTTCCGCCACCTGGACGTCGGCGGCGCTGATGCCGGCCTGCTGGTAGGCTTTTTTCGCCACCCGGTTGGCAATCGACAGGCTCTGGCGGCCGCTGATGTCGAAGCTGCCGAGAACGCTGCTGGCGATCCGCACCGGCCGTTTCCCCATCCGCTGCGCCATCTCCCGATCGCCGATCAGGCAGGCCGCCGCCCCGTCGCCCAGCGGACAGCACATCAGCAGGGTGATCGGGTCGGCGATCATCCGCGAGGCGAGAATCTCCTCGACGCTGCGCGCCTTCTGATACTGGGAGTGCGGGTTGAGAGAGCCGTGGAAATGGTTCTTGGCCGCCACCTGGGCCAGCTGCTCGTGAGTGATGCCGTACTTTTCCATGTGGCTGCGAAAGCGCATGGCATAGATGCCGGAGAAGACCATCCCCATCTGCCCCTCGATGGCGACATCGGTGGAGGTGGCCAGCGCCTTCAGGCTGGTCGGGGTGTCGCCGCAAAACAGCTTCTCCACCCCCACTACCAGCGCCAGCTTGGCCTGACCGGCGGCCACCGTCTGATGCGCCAGCTGAAAAGCGGTGGAGCCGGAGGCGCAGGCGTTCTCGACGTTGATGATCGGAATGCCGGTGATGCCGGCCTCGCGCATGATCCCCTGCCCCCGGATCGACTCCTGCCCCTGCAGGATCCCGGCATAGGCATTGCCGACGAAAGCGATGTCGATGTCGTGGGGGTCGATGTTCGATTCTCTGATGGCTTCCCAGATCGGATCGTAGGCGAGCTCCTTCAAGCTCTTCTCCTGATACTTCCCGAAACGGTTCATTGAGACGCCGAGTACGTACGTTTCTTTCAAGGCTCCACTCCCCTGGTTGGATGTCAGACGACGGGCCGGAAACGGTAGCCGACCACCACTTCGTCACCCCGGCGATTCTCGACACACTTGAGCTCCATCGCCTGCCCGGCTTTGAGCTCGCTCCCGGCCACCTCGGTCAGCAAGGTAAAGATGCTGGGGCCGCCGTCGTCGAGCTGGACGTACCCCTGGGCATGGGGGGCGGTAAACCCCTCTGGCGCGGCGCCGGAGACATGGCTGCTGACCAGCGTGCCGGTGGGGCTCAGCCGGACCGTGCTGACCTCGGCCTCGTTCAGGCACGAGGGGCAGTTGCGCCGCTGGGGGAAAAAGGTCTTGCCGCAGCCGGCGCAGTGGGTGCCGAGCATCCGCAGCTGCCCCAGGTTAAGCCCGGCGAGGCTGTTGGGGACTTCGCATTGCCACTGCGGCTCGTCGTGCAGGGTCGCCAGATACTGGGCGATCTCCCTGACTTCGGTGCCGGTGGGGAAGATCTTGCGCACGCCGAGGGCGAGCAGCGACGGATAGTCGTCGCGCGGGATGATGCCGCCGATGGTGATCGGGATGTCGGTGGCACCGTGTTTTTCCAGCTCCTGCTTGAGCTTGTTGACGATCGACAGATGGGCGCCGACCATCGAGGAGATGCCGATCACGTCGACGTCCTCCTCCACGGCCGTTTTGGCCACCATCGCCGGCGTCTGCCGCAGACCGGTGTAGATCACCTCGAAACCGGCCCGGCGCAGTCCGTGCGACACCACGTAGACGCCGCGGTTGTGTCCGTCGAGGCCGATCTTGGCCATCAGGACACGGATTTTTTTGCCGCCGCTCTGGTTCATGTCCATGACACACCTTCCTGGTAATAGCCCCAAATGTCACCGAGCACCTTGCACATCTCGCCGATGGTGGCGTAGGCCTTGGCGCACTCCACCAGCGCCGGCACCGAGTTCTTGCCGGCACGCACATCCTGCTCCAGGCGCTTGAGCGTACGGGCGACCAGCTCGTTGTCCCGCTCTCCCCGCAGCTCGTTGAGCTTGCCGATGATCCGCTCCTGCACCCCTTCTTCGGACTTGAAGCATTCGGCATCGACCATGTTCTCGGTGTCGACGAAACGGTTGACGCCGACGATGAGCCGCTCCCCTTTTTCGATCTGCTGCTGGTACTCGCTTGCCCCCTTGCGACAGAGATTCTGGTAGTAGCTCTCCTCGATCGCCTTTTGCGCCCCCCCCTTGGCGGCAATCTCCTTCATCACCTCGAGCGCTTCCTGCTCGATGCGGTTGGTGAGCGCCTCGACGTAGTAGGAACCCCCCAGCGGATCGACCACGTCGGCGATGCCGGTCTCGTTGGCCAGGATGTGCTGGGTCATCAGGGCGACCTGGGCCGCTTCCTTGGTCGGGATCGAGATCACCTCGTCCATGGCGTTGCACGACAGGCTCTGCACGCCGCCCAGAAGGGCGCCGAGCGCCTCGATGGTGACCCGGACGATGTTGTTGAGCGGCTGCTGGGCGGTCATGGTATAGCCGGTGGTGAAGACCCGGATGAAGCACTGCATGCTCTTCGGGTCTTTGGCGCCGTAGCGCTCTTTCAGCATCCGCGCCCACATCCGGCGAAACGCCCGGTATTTGGCCGCCTCCTCGAACAGGTTCATCGGCACCGACAGCTGGCACTCCAGCGACGGGGCGAAGGAGTCGATGTCGAGACCGCGGCTGACCGCTTCGTCGATATAGGCCTGGGCGTTGGAGAGCGAGAACGCGACTTCCTGGACCGCCGTCGCCCCCCCCTGGCGCATGTGCGAGCCGCAGATGACGATCGGCTTGAAGTGCGGGTGGTGCTTGGTGCAGTACTCGACCGTGTCGATGGCGAACTTGAGCGACGGGGTCGGGGGGAAGATGTAGGTGCCGCGGGCGACATACTCCTTGAGGATGTCGTTTTGCAGCACCACCGAAAATTTAGCCGGATCAAGCTTCTGCTTCTCCCCCAGCGCCAGGAAGAGGGCGAGCATGATCGGCCCGATGGCGTTGGCGGTGGTGAAGATCTGCCGGGTCTGGTCCAGAGGGATGCCGTTGAAGATCGCCTCCATGTCGCGCAGCGAGTTGATCGCCACCCCGGCCTTGCCGACCTCGCCGTCGGCCAGGTCGTTGTCCGAATCGAGACCGAGCTGGGTCGGCAGGTCGAGAGCCAGCGCCAGCGCCGTCTGCCCCTTGGAGAGGAGGTATTTGAACCTCTCGTTGGTCGCCTCCGGGTTGCCGAACCCCGAATACTGCCCCATGGCCCAGTGCTCGGCCCGGTACATCGCCGGATAGATCCCGCGGGTGTAGGGGAACTGCCCCGGCTGCCCGAGGTCCCGCTCCGGGTCGAAGCCGGTTTTGGCGAGCTCCTCCTGATTGTAGACATCCGCCAGCTCGATGTTGGAGTCGGTCAGGAAAACCTCCTTGCGCCTCCCTCGTTTCTTGTAGTCGCTGGCTACCAGATCCTTCCAGTCATCATGCTGCATGTTTCGACCCCTGAGTATTGGTGAGAATGCGGGTAAGCCCCGTGAACAGTGCCGAGGTATCGAGTGAACAGTCGTCGGCCAGCACCGCTTCGATTTCAGCCTGCTCCCCTTCGATCAGGCAGTCGGCGGCGGCTTTGCGGAACTTGTGCCGGGTGAAGGCGTCGGGGAGCGGATTTTCCGGCTCGCCGCGGGCGATCAGAATTTCCTTGCGGAGCCCGCCGCCGGCGACCGTCTGCAGTTCGACCAGGGCACCGCGCTTCTTCGGATAAAGAGCGTCAATCTGCGGCTCGACAGCGACGCGGATGCGCGGCATCAGCGCCAGAATGCGCGGGTTGGTAAAATGCTCTTCGGCGAAGGCGTCATAGTCGTTGTGACCGAGGACGATCCGGGCGGCCATGGCGTAGGAGAGATTGAAGTAGGCGTCGCCCCGGCTCTTGAGCTGGTGGATTTCGGTGTCGACGGCCGCCCGATAGGTGCCGACGGTAATCCGCTCGACCTGCGCCGCCGTCAGCGGCGCCTTCTCCAGAATCGCCGCCAGGGCGTCGAGAGCAGGGTGCAGGTGGCGGCAGCC
>JACZKF010000365.1 GCA_014860175.1 Desulfuromonadales bacterium
GGTCTCCAGAGAGCTGATGCGAAAACCGCAGCGGCGAAACAAGGCGGCCAGCGAATCGGGGGTGAAATAGTTGCAATGCTCGTAATAGACGTCTTCAAAAGCCCCTTCGCGAAGAATCCGGGAGGCGTCCGGCACCTGGAAGAAGACGACCGTCTCCTGGCGCTCACCAATGGAGGCCCGAATGGTCCGGACCAGTCGGGCCGGCTGATGCACATGCTCCAGGGTCATCTTGCAGCAGATGAAGTCGGCCTCGATGCCGGCATAGCGCTCCGAGTAGAAATCGGCAATCACTTCCAGGCGACCGGCGGCCCGGGTATTGCGCTCGGCCACAAAGGCCGGATCGAAGCCGACCCCACGAGCGACCCCCAGTTCGCACAGGCGGGCCAGAAACTCCCCTTTGCCGCAGCCGATTTCCAGTACCGTCCGGCCGCGCAACTGGTGGCGCCGCATCAGCCGCAGGGCCAACTCTTCCTGAAAGGCATTGAACGTTGGGGAATACCCCTGGGTCTCTTCATACTGCCGGGAGTACTCCGTCAGGCGCGGGTCAAAGGCCGCATTGAAGACCAGTCCACACCCCGGGCAGGCCGCCAGTACCAGCTCCCCCCGCCGACAGGCCAGGGCCTCGACGCGGGAGGGGATCAGCAGACAGCTGTTGGTCGGCACCCCCGAAAGAGTGTAAAAAGGGTGGGCCTTGCGGCCGCTGCAGGCGGGACAGCGCCCCGGCGCCGGCACCATTGGCGATTTCGGTTCCATCACGGGAGCAAACGCTGACAGACTCATGGTTTCCCTCAGACAATGGCCGGTACCGGTACGGGGATAATGAATTTCCCCCCCCGGGACCGGTAATCGGCCTGCTGGGCCAGAATCTCGGACTGGAAATTCCAGGCCAGCAGCAGCACGTAATCAGGCATGTCGGTCAACAGTCGTTCCGGTGAGACAATCGGCAGATGCTGGCCCGGCATGAAATGGTCCTGCTTATGAATATTGCGGTCGACCACATAATCGATCAGTTCACCGCCGATGCCGACGGTGTTGATCAGGGTGCTCCCTTTGGCGGCGGCACCGTAGGCACTGATACGCGAACCGCCTTGCTTCAACTGGCGAAGCAGGTCCAGCAGCTCTTCCCGCAAGCTGTTCACCCGGCGGCCGAAGTCGCGGAAATAGTCGACCCGATCGAGCCCCACCTTCTTTTCTTCCACCAGGAAGCGAGCAGGGGAACCGTCGCCGCCGGGGTGCTTGCCGATCTGCAGACGCAGCGATCCGCCATGGATCGACAGCGGGCGCACCTGCTGCAGATGCAGATCGTGCCGGCGGAACAGATGGTCGAGAGCGGTTACCGAAAAATAGCAAAGATGCTCATGATAGATGGTGTCGAACTCACACTGATCGATCAGCTCCCGGACGTAGGGGACCTCGATCACCGCTATCCCGTCGGCCTTGAGCACTTCGGCAATCCCAGCGACAAAGCCGTGAATGTCAGCCACATGGGCCAGGACATTATTGGCATGCAGAATATCGGCCTGCTCCCCCCGCTGGCGCAGCTGGCGGGCCAGCTCCAGGCCAAAGAACCGGGTCAGGGTCGGCACTCCGAGCCGGCGAGCCGCGTCGGCCGGCCCTTCGGCCGGATCGATCCCGAGGCAGGCGATGCCGCGCTCGGCATAGTTCTTCAGCAGGTAGCCGTCATTGCTGGCCAGCTCGATAACCAGGCTTCCGGGGCCGAGAGGGCGACTGGCGATCAGCTCCTCCACGCATTGGCGCGCATGGTCAAGCAGGTGATCGGAAAAGGAAGAATAATAGGGGTAGCGGTCACAGAAGAGGAGTTCCGGCGGCACCGTCTCCACTAGCTGCAGCAAGGAGCAGCGCGGACAGAAGGCGACTTCCAGCGGGAAGCGAGGCTCGGCCGCCGTTACCTGCTCGGCCGCCAGCAAGCGGTCGGCCAGCGGGGTGGAACCGAGGTCGAGAATGATTTCCAGGTCGGCCGACTGACAGGACCGGCAGCTCGGGGATGCGGACATTGGCTCTCCTTGTGCGATTTCAGTTGGTGGCTGCCGTCGGCTGAACCAGGCAGAAGTCGCCAACGGCCACCGCCGGAGCAGGCTCCGCCTCTGTCTGCTGACCCCAGCTCGGGGCAAACGCCAGCTGCATCTGGACAAAGCTGTGCGGCAGGTTGTAATTGGCACTACTGCTGTGGTAGCACCGACGGCAGCCGGCAGGCATGCTCACCTCATCGTTGACCCCACGCCGCAGCGCCTGCATGGCAGGTGAATTCCACACCTGCTGCAGACTCTCCCCTTCCAGAACACTCCCCAGTTGCAGGGGAGACGACTGACAGGGGCGCAGCTGGCCGTCGCTGCCGACGTACAGGTCGCGCCAGGGGAACGGACAGGTGCGATGATCGGCCGCTCCCGCCTCCCCCTCCCCCTGGATCTCCGGCAGTTTCAGTTTGATCCCCCGGGACTCGGCCCGGTGGCGAGCCTCGGCGAAGACCGCCCGTACTTCGGCCTGGCGGTCGAGGAGCGTCTCCGCCAGCAGCTCCGGGGTGAAGATGGTCAGATAGACAACCTTGATCTCCGGCACCCCCAACTGATGGGCCAAGTCGACCATCGCCGGCAGTTCGGCCAAGTTCCGCCGCATGGCGGTGAAGACGAAATTGACATAGGGGTAATCAAGCCCGCGCCGCTGCTTCTCGGCCAGCAGCCGCCGGAGGGAGGCGAGCTGGCGCTCGAGACTGCCGTTCTTGCGGATGCCGTCGTTAGTGGCGGCGCTCGCCCCGTCGAGGGAGAGGGCGATCAGGTCGACGTGGTGGCGAAACACTGGCTCGGCAATATGATCGAGGGTACTGCCGTTGGTCACGAAGTACTTGCGCAGGGTCGGAAACCTGTTCAGATAGGCCAAAATGGCCGTGAACTCCGGGTGCAACGTCCCCTCCCCCCAACCGTGCAAAGTCACTTCCTCGATGTGGGGGAACCAGGGCTCGAACCGCTGAATGACGGCCAGCGGCAGATCGCAGCCGGTAAACTGCGCCGCTTCCCGGCCGCACATGATGCAATGGAAATTGCAGCGGTTGGTCAACTCGAAGACCAGGCGCCGGGGGCGGGAAGCAAGTACCATACTTTGCCGCAGATACTCCTGGTGGTTAAGTTCACTGTTCACCCGCTGGGTATCGCTCAGAGAAGTGCGAAACAGGGCTTCGTTACGGGTGGAGAAAGTCTGTCCCATGATTGATCCGTACCTTTCGCTCAGAAGTTGGGGTCAGGGTCGGTTGCCAGGTCCGCCAGGGGGCGTTCCCCTCCTGCCACAGCTTTTCCAGATAGACCTTGTCCCGCAGGGTATCCATACATTGCCAGAAGGAGGTATGGGTGTAGGCCATCAACTCCCCTTGGCGGGCCAGCGTCTCCAGCGGCTCCTTCTCCCACTGGGTATCGTCGCCGGCGATGTAGTCGAAGACCTGGGGCTCCAGGACGAAGAAAGCGCCGTTGATCCACCCCTCGGCCGTCTGGGGCTTTTCGGAAAATTCCGTCACCTGGCAGCCGTTCATCTGCAGATGCCCGAAGCGGGCCGGCGGCCGCACCGCGGTGAGGGTCGCCAGTTTGCCGTGCGCCCGGTGGAAGGCCAGAAGATCGGTCAGATTGACGTCGGAGACCCCGTCCCCCCAGGTGAGCATGAAGGTCTCCCCCCCGATATACGGGGCCAGACGCTTGATCCGGCCGCCGGTCAGGGTATTGATCCCGGTATCGATCAGGTCGACTTTCCAGTCGCTGCGCTCGCCGTCACCGTGCAGATCGATCCGTCCGCTCCCCAGGTCGACGGTCAGATTGCTGTTGAGAGAGCAGTAGTCGACCATGTACTTTTTGATCACCTCCCCGCGGTAGCCGAGGGCGATGACGAAATCCTTGAATCCGCACTGCGCATAATGCATCATGATGTGCCAGAGAATCGGCTTGCCGCCGATTTCCACCATTGGTTTCGGTTTGACCTGGGTCTCTTCGGACAAACGGGAGCCCACCCCGCCGGCCAGAATGGCAACTTTCATAGACATCCTCCCTGATGGTTCGCGCTGATCGATCCCGCGGCTGAAGAGTTCGGCAGCATCTTGCCCCATGCCATGGCGCCGTTGTATACTCGGCGCCGGCTGCCATCTGCGGCGGCTGAGATCATGAAGGGAAATGAGGATAATTAGGTTGAGTTAATTACTAGCATGCCCCGGCTGGTTCGCAACCGGGGGTGGAAGGAAAATTCGGACTTTGGGATGATTGAGGCCGTAGGGTCGCCGCAACTGAACAAACGCACAGGCCGGCATGGCCGGCAAGGAGAAGAGAAATCGTGAAGTTTTCCGTACTGGTCATTTCCCTATTGGTGGCCGCCCTGGCGGTCGGGGGCTTTTTCTACCTGCGCGACACGAGCGCCCCGCAGATCGCCCTGAACCCCGAGGCGGGGCCGGTTTCCGCCAAAAAAGCACTTCTTCTCGACCTGCAGGACTCCGGATCGGGGCTGAAGGAGCTGCGGGTCACCGTGGTGCAGGGGGAAAAAACACAGGAGATCCTGAACAAAAGTTTCGATGCCGGAACGATCGCCCATCAGGAGTCGCTGGTCCTGAGCGGCGCCGGCCTCAAGGATGGCCCTCTCGAACTGCGGGTGAGTGCCGGCGACCGATCGATCTACTCCTTCGGCCGGGGTAACCGGGTCGAGCAGAGTTTCACTCTCGAGTACGACAGCAAGCCGCCCACGGTGGCGGTGGTCAGTACCGCCCACAATCTCAACCAGGGGGGGGCCGGGCTGATCATCTATACCGTTTCGGAGGAGCCGGCCAAGAGCGGCGTCCAGGTGGGGGAACTGTTCTTCCCCGGCTTTCGTCAGCAGGGAGACACCTTTGCCTGCTTCTTCGCTTTCCCCTGGAACATGAGCGCCGCTCAGTTCACCCCTCGCCTGGTCAACATCGACCAGGCCGGCAACGAGCGGATCAGCGGCTTCTACCACCATGTGAACGCCCGCAGTTTTCCCCGGGACCGGATCGAAATCAGCAATAACTTTCTCGAGAGCAAAATGCCGGAGTTCCAGGAGTTCTATCCTGAGACCAGCGACCTGCTGCAGCTGTTCCTGAAGGTCAACGGCGAAATGCGGGGGCAAAATGTCCAGGCGCTCCTCGAGATCGGCCGCAACACCTCGCCGCGGCCTCTGTGGAAGGGGGGGTTCGTGCGCCAATTGGGGGCCCCCCGCGGGCATTTCGCCCAGGGGCGGACCTATCACCACAACGGCGCCGAGATCGATCAGGCGACCCACCTGGGAGTCGACATCGCCGGCCTGGCGCAGATGCCGGTGGTGGCCGCCAACGGCGGCCGGGTGGTCTTCGCCGATTATCTCGGGATCTACGGCAACACCATCATCATCGATCACGGCCTCGGGCTGCAGAGCCTTTATGCCCACCTGAGCCAGATGTCTGCCGCCGTCGGTGATACAGTAGACAAAGGGCAGGAGATTGCCCGCAGCGGCGCCTCGGGGATGGCTGGGGGAGACCATCTCCATTTCGGCATGCTGATCAGTGGGCTGGAGGTCGTTCCACTGGAGTGGTGGGACGAGAACTGGATCAAGAACAACATTTCCGGCAAACTGGCGGAGATCCCCGGTGGCGCCCCCCTCTGAGGCCGCCGGCCCCAGGGAGGAGGAGAAGATGCCCGAGACCATTCTGATCACCGGTGCCAATCGGGGCATCGGGCTGGAGTTGACGCGGCAGTTCGCCGCTGCCGGCTGGCGGGTGTTCGCCACCTGCCGTCGGCTGCAGCAGGCGCCCGAACTGGCTGCGGTGGCGGCCAGCAACCCGCAGGTCAGCCTGCACCCGCTCGAGGTGACCGACCCGGAGAGCATCCGGAGCCTGCAGCAGGAGTTGGGCGAGGTCCCCCTCGACCTGCTGTTCCATAACGCCGGCATCATCGGCAGCCAGCGGCAGGGGTTCGGCGAGGCGGAGGCCGAGCCGTGGCTGCAGGCGTTTCGCGTCAACAGCATCGCCCCGCTGCTGCTCACCCAGGCCTTCGTCGACCAGGTGGCGGCCAGCCGTCGCAAACTGATCGCCATCATGGGGACGCAGATGGCGAGCCTGGCCGATAACCGCTCCGGCGGTTACTACCTCTACCGCTCCAGCAAGGCGGCGGCGCACATGGTAGCCAAGTGCCTGGCCATCGATCTGCAGCCGCGGGGGATCACGGTGGTGGTGCTGCACCCCGGTTGGGTACGCACCGAAATGGGGGGGGAAGCGGCAACCCTCAGCCCGGCGGAAAGTGCCCGCGGCCTGCGACAGGTCATCGACGGCCTTTCGAGCCAGGACAGCGGCCGATTTTTTACCTACGCCGGGGAAGAGTTGCCATGGTGAGGCCGGGGTGGGAATGAGCTAAAACGCGAGAGGCGGCCGTGAAGGCCGCCTCAGATCACTGACAAACCCCGCTTTTCCGGAAGCGGGGTTCGCTTTTATGCATGAACTGGTTTTTGTAGGAAGCTGGATCGAACTTATGCCCAAACGACGGCTGGAAAGGGGAAGAGGGCGGCAATCACCCGCTTGAAGGTCAACACAATAG
>JACZKF010000366.1 GCA_014860175.1 Desulfuromonadales bacterium
GATAAAGAGATACCCGAGGCTAAAAGGGGCACCATGACGAAACCGGAAACAAGGCCGTCTATTCTGGTCGCGGAAGATGATCCCGCGATTCGCAACCTCCTCGAACACCTGCTGGATACCTGTGGCTGTTCTCTTGTTTTCGCGACAGACGGGGCGGAGGCGATCATGCAATGGCGGAGCAGGGAGTTCGACCTGATCCTCATGGATATCAGGATGCCCTACGTGGATGGCTGCACGGCTGCACAGGCGATCCGTAGAGAAGAGAGAAGTGAAGGGCGGAAGCGAGTTCCCGTGATTGCCATCACCGCGGCCATGGACGATCTGACCTCATGCGACATCGATGAGGTGCTGATGAAGCCGTTTACAAGACAAGCGATCTGTGATGCGGTCATCCGGAATGTCAGTGGCCATGCAGACAGCGTGGGGCAATTGAATTGACCGACGTCTCTGCCGCTGCTGCCATGTGTGCTCCGACTTCTATCCTCTGCTGGCGCTAAGTCGTGGTTTAAAAAATTGACCTTTCCGCCCCGAGAAGCTATTCTCGGGGCGTTGTTTTTGGTTAATCCCTGGGGTGTAATGCGATGGGATCTGGAGTGGGGGCAGGGAGGAACGATATGACCGCCGGCGGCCGTGGGCTGCGGCGGTTTTTTGTTTGCCATAGCACGCTGGCCGAATGGAATTTTAAAATCAAGGGTATTTGAATGTCTGAAGAAAAATTTCTGCAGGAACTCGAAAAGAAACTCTGGACCGCCGCCGACAAGCTGCGCTCCACCCTCGATGCCGCTCAGTACAAGCACGCGGTGCTCGGCCTTTTGTTCGTCAAGTATGTCTCCGATGCTTTCGATATCCGCCGGCAGGAGCTGATCGCGCAGTTCCAGAACGAGGAGCACGACTACTATCTCAATCCCGGCGATTACGATTCCGACACCGAATATCAGGAGGAAATCGCTGCCGAACTGGAGATCCGCGACTACTACACCGAGAAGAACGTCTTCTGGGTGCCGGCGCTGGGGCGGTGGGAAAATCTGCAGAAGAGCGCCAAACTGCCGCCCGGGACAAAGATCGAGATCAAAAACGGCAAGACCGAAACCTACGAGATGCGCAGCGTCGGCCGCCTGATCGACGATGCGCTCGAAGCGATCGAGAAGGACAACCCCAAGCTCAAAGGGGTGCTCAACAAGCAGTACGGCCGTCTGCAGATCGACCAGGCCAAGCTTGGCGAGCTCATCGACCTGATCGCCACCATCCCGTTCAAGCATGCCTCGCTACAGGCCAAGGACATCCTCGGCCACGTTTACGAATATTTCCTCGGCCAGTTCGCCCTCGCTGAGGGAAAGAAGGGGGGGCAGTTCTACACCCCCAAATCGATCGTCACCCTCATAGTCGAGATGCTGCAGCCCTTCTCCGGGCGGGTCTACGACCCGGCCATGGGTTCGGGTGGTTTCTTCGTGCAGAGCGAGCAGTTCATCAAGGAGCACGGCGGCAAGCTCGGCAACGTCTCCATCTACGGCCAGGAGTACAACCACACCACTTGGCAGCTCGCCGCCATGAACATGGTTATCCGCGGCCTCGATTTCAACTTTGGCAAGGAGCCGGCAAACACCTTCACCAACGATCAGCACCCCGACCTGCGTGCCGACTATATTATGGCCAACCCCCCCTTCAACATGAAGGAGTGGGATACCGGCGTGAAGGACGACGATCCGCGCTGGCAGTACGGCAAGCCCCCCAGCGGCAACGCCAATTTCGCCTGGCTGCAGCACATGCTCTACCACCTCGCCCCCAATGGCTCCATGGGCCTGCTGCTGGCCAACGGTTCGATGAGTTCCAACACCAACACCGAGGGGGATATCCGCCGGGCGCTGGTGGAAAACGATCTGGTCGAGTGCATGGTCGCCCTGCCGGGGCAGCTCTTCACAAATACCCAGATTCCTGCCTGCATCTGGTTTCTCACCCGCAATAAGAAGGCGCGGGGAGATCTGGCCGACCGCTCCGGCAAGGTACTCTTCATCGATGCCCGCAACCTTGGGTACATGAAGGATCGTGTGCTACGTGATTTCAAGCCGGAGGATATCGCCAAGGTCGCCGATACCTTTCATTCCTGGCAAAAAGGGGAGGGGTACGAAGACGAGGCGGGATTCTGTAGCTCGGCGACGCTGGAGGAGATCAAGAAACACGACTTCGTGCTGACGCCGGGGCGTTATGTCGGTGCGGCGGATGAGGTGGAGGATGGCGAACCCTTTGCCGAGAAGATGGCGCGGTTGACGGCGCAGTTGCAGGAGCAGTTTGCGCAGAGTGCGGAGTTGGAAGGGCAGATCAAGCGGAATTTGGCGGGGCTTGGGTATGAGTGCTGATTGGCCACTTGCACGCATAGCTGACATCGCAAGCAACATCGCGATTGGCCCTTTTGGTTCCCGGATGAAAAGTGATTGCTACGCCCCTTCCGGGGTTCCCGTAATACGGGGGACAAACCTGACCGGCGGCAAGAGCTTTTCTGGTAATTGGGTGTTTATCTCTGAGGCATTGGCTGATCAATTGGGAAATTGCTGCGTATCTTCTGGTGATCTTGTTTTTCCTCATCGTGGTTCGATCGGGGAAGTTGGTATTGTCACAGACGATTTCCCTCGCTATGTCATGTCTTCGAGCCTAATGAAGCTCACCTGTAATCGCACTAAAGCAGACCCTGTGTACGTTTATTATTTCTTTAAGTCGCAGCAGGGGAAGCACGAACTCCTAAAAAATGCCTCTCAAGTTGGGACCCCCGGAATTGGTCAGCCACTCACATCGCTAAAGGGCATTGAAATTCCGCTTCCACCTTTACCTGTTCAGCGTGACATCTCTCGCATTCTCGGTGACCTTGACGACAAAATCGAACTCAACCGCCAAATCAACCAAACCCTCGAACAGATCGCCCAGATCATCTTCAAAAGCTGGTTCGTCGATTTCGAGCCGGTCAAAGCCAAGATCGAAGCCAAAGCCGAAGGCCGCGACCCCGAGCGTGCCGCCATGTGCGCCATCAGCGGCAAACTTGACCCCGAGCTCGACCAACTCCCCCCCGAGCAATACCAACAACTCGCCGCCACCGCCGCCCTGTTTTCCGATGAGTTAGAGGAGTCAGAGTTGGGGGTGATTCCGGAGGGGTGGGAAGTTAAGCCGTTGGACCAGATCGCAAATTACCTTAACGGTTTGGCTCTCCAGAAGTTTCCTCCTGAAAGTGGTACTGAATACCTTCCTGTCATCAAAATTGCCCAACTCAAAAAGGGAGATACCGAAGGTGCAGATCGGGTGTCGTCAAAGTTGAAGACTGAGTATATCGTCAACGACGGTGACGTTCTTTTCTCTTGGTCGGGAAGCTTGGAGGTTGATGTGTGGTGTGGCGGTTCTGGTGCTCTGAATCAGCATCTTTTTAAGGTCACATCTACAAATTATCCAAAGTGGTTTTATCTCTATTGGACAAAATTTCACTTAATCCATTTTCAAAGGATTGCAGCCGATAAAGCGGTGACAATGGGGCATATACAGCGCAAGCATCTGACAGAGGCTCTGTGCGTGGCTCCGCCAATGGCAAAGATACACGAAATCGGTGCTTTCTTAGCACCATTGTTGGAACAGCAGGTTGAGCGAAGAAAGGAATCACGAAATCTATTAACCCTCCGCGACACTTTGCTACCCAAGCTCCTTTCTGGTGGAATAGCCCTAAATGAAGTTGATGTTTTCAATTCCGTAGTTGCATCATATTAGGGAAACTTAAACTATAACTTAGAAATATGAAGGGAGGTTGGTTTTGAGTCTTGATAGCCAGATCCAAGAGCATGCTGCATCGGTACAAACGGTCTCTTATTCAATGTCCGTTAGCGAATTGATCGCAATGTATCGAGATAACGAATTACACCTCCATCCAGAATTTCAGAGGTTTTTTAGGTGGTCAATTGAGCAAAAATCAAGGCTTATCGAGTCTCTTTTGCTTGGCATACCTGTTCCTCCTATTTTTGTATCTGAACGTTCAGATTCAAAATGGGACGTAATTGATGGTCTTCAACGCCTTTCCACAATATTAGAACTTTTAGGTGAGCTAAAAAGAGAAGATGGGACCAATTACCCTCCGCTTCAATTAACTCGCACACATTACCTTCCTGATCTTGAGGGACGCAAGTGGGCAAGCGGGGATCCAGATGACTTTACCCTTTCAGAAGGTGCCCAAATACGTATCAAACGAGCCCGTATTGACATCAATATTGTTAAGTCCACAAGCACTGAACAAGTAAAATACGAGGTATTTCAAAGATTGAATAATGGTGGAGCTGCTGCAACAGAGCAAGAAATTCGCAGCTGTCTTCTCGTTATGACTAATCGCGAATATTTTTCCTGGGTCAAAAAACTAGCCGAGCACGAGGGTTTTCGGAGTAGCTTGTCTTTAACCGACAGAGCGCTCGAAGAAGCTTTCGATATGGAATTGGTTGTTAGATTTTTGGTTTTTATGTCTAAGCCTGTAGAAGAGCTGCAAAAAATTGATGAACTTGGTGCATATCTAAACTATGAAACGATAGCTCAGGCGAAAGATACAGTTTTTCCAAAGGACCGCTTTAGCGATTGCTTTAATAGAGTATTTAACTTTTTAGGAGAGACTCTTCGAGAAGACAGTTTCCGGCGATATGATCCAGTAAGGCAACGCTACATGGGTCCGATGCTGGTTTCTTTGTTCGAAACAGTAGCTATTGGTTTCGGGTATCGCCTTTTTAATGGGGGCGATTTGCCTGATCCTGCCAGATTTTTAGAAAACCACAAAGCGCTTTGGGGAGAGCTCGGTCCGCAACCTTACGTGGGGTCTGGCATCCGAGCTTCTACCCGGATACCACAAACAATTAGTTTTGGCCGGGAGTGGGCCAGCAGGTGAAGATTAGGAGCAGCAATGAATTAATTGATTTTCTGGCCGGACGCAGGAAGGAAAGGAAGCGAGAACTCATCTCCCTTTCCCAGGATATTGCTGACGCAAGAAAAAGTGCCCCCCATTATAAGCGTGCTGCGGTGGTCCTTTCGTACGCACATTGGGAAGGCTTTGTTAAGGATGCTGCAAGTGCGTACGTCTTTTTCGTCTCGCATAAATCAAAAAAATTATCGGATCTAATTGTGAATTTCCAAGCCTTGGCCTGCCGGCAAGAGCTAATGTGCGCGCAGATCGCAACGCGCCGTTTATCTCCACATATTAATGTTGCAAGGCGTTTTACAGAAGACTTGGATAGAACCTTCAACATAAATGCAGATAACGTCATCGATACTGAGTCAAATCTTTCTTCCATTGTTTTCGAAAACATCTGCGCGTGTGTCGGAATTAATTATCACCGAGCATGGGCCACAGATGGTCCGTTTATGGACGACCTATTAAAAAACAGGTGCGCGGTGGCCCATGGTGAACTTTATACCCCAACCAACGATTACGCGTTAGAAACGCTTTCGTTTACCATCAAATCTATCGATCGATTTTCCACAGATATAGAAAATGAAGCTATCAACGAGGCTTATTTGAGAAGCTCAGCAACCCAGTTGAGGGCATTGGAGGGGGGAGCGAACGGGGCTGTGTCATGACAAATATCACTGAAGATTACCTCGAACAACTCTGCCTCCACTGGTTCCGCGCCGGCGGCTACGCCACCGTCTACGGCCCCGACATCGCCCACGACGGCGACACGCCGGAGCGGCGTGACTATCAGCAGACGGTTCTGGCCGGCCGCCTGTTCGCCGCTCTGCAAAAAATCAATTCGCACCTCCCCCTCGCCACCCTCGAAGAAGCTGCCCTGACCGTCACCAAACCCGAATCCCCGGTACTGATCCACAGCAACCGCGCTTTTCACAAACTGCTGCTCGAAGGGGTTCCAGTTGAATACCGCAACGGCGACGAGATCAAAGCCGATCATGTGCAGCTGATCGACTTCCACAACGTCGAGAAGAACCAGTTCCTGGTCGTCAACCAGTTCACCCTCCAGGGAACCAAACGACTGCGCCGCCCCGACATAGTCGTCTTCATCAACGGTCTGCCGATCGCGGTCATCGAGCTGAAAAATCCCGCCGATACCAATGCCGATGTCTGGAGCGCCTACAATCAGCTGCAGACATACAAAGACGAAATCGCCGATCTCTTCGTCTGCAACGCGGCCCTGGTCCTCTCCGACGGGCTGACGGCGCGGGTCGGCTCGCTCACAGCCAATAAGGAGCGCTTTCTCCCCTGGCGCACCCTCCGCCACGAAGACGACAAGCCGCTGCTCGAATATGAGCTGGAGAAGGTCGTGAAGGGCTTCTTCGACCGCGAACTGCTCCTCGACTACCTGCGCTACTTCATCCTCTTCGAGCAGGATGACGGCAGCGTGAGCAAGAAGATTGCAGGTTACCATCAGTTCCATGCCGTGCGTGAGGCGGTGCGGGTGACGCTGATCGCCTCGGCTCCGGCGCAGAAAGAGCGGATTTCCGAGCAGCGGGCCACCTGGGGGAAAGAGGTGCAGCCCGGTTCGCGCAAGGCTGGGGTGGTGTGGCATACGCAGGGATCGGGGAAGAGCATCACCATGTGCTGCTACGCCGGCAAGCTGCTGCAGCAGCCGGAGATGAACAATCCGACCATTGTCGTTGTCACTGACCGCAACGATCTTGACGGCCAGCTCTTCAACACCTTCTGCGGTGCCCAGGAACTGTTGCGGCAGATGCCGGTGCAGGCCGACAGCCGCGAGGAGTTACGCGACATGCTGGCGGTGCGGCAATCAGGCGGCATCATCTTTACCACGGTGCAGAAGTTCTCCCTGGTCGGCGACGAAGGGGCGCATCCGGTGTTGAGCAATCGTGCCAATATCGTCGTCATCAGTGACGAGGCGCACCGCAGCCAGTATGGCTTCAAGGCCAAGCTCGACACCAAGAGCGGCCAGTACATCTACGGCTATGCCAAGCACCTGCGCGACGCCATCCCCAACGCCTCGTTCATCGGTTTCACCGGCACCCCGATTTCCCTCGAAGACAAGGATACCCGCGCGGTCTTCGGTGACTACGTCAGCATCTACGACATTCAGGATGCGGTGGAAGACGGCGCGACGGTGCCGATCTACTACGAATCGCGTCTGGCCAAGCTCGACATCAACAAGGCGGCGATCGAGGAGCTGAACGAGGACGTCGAAGAGGTGATCGAGGACGAGGAGGACCTCAGCCAGCGTGAGCATACCAAGAGCAAGTGGGCGGCGCTGGAGAAGCTGGTCGGGGCCGAACCGCGCCTGAAGGAGGTGGCCGAGGATCTGGTGCGGCACTTTGAGGAGCGCACGGCGCTGGTCGAAGGGAAGGGGATGATCGTCGGCATGAGCCGGGAGATCTGCGTGCATCTTTACAACGAGATCGTCCGGCTGCGCCCCGCGTGGCACGACGCCGATCCGGAGAAGGGGGCGATCAAGATCATCATGACCGGCTCCGCCGCCGACCGGCCGCTGCTGCAACCGCACATCTACAACAAGCAGACCAAGAAGCGGCTGGAGAGGCGCTTCAAGGATGCGAAGGATCCTCTCAAGCTGGTGATCGTGCGCGACATGTGGCTGACCGGTTTCGATGCGCCGAGCTGCCACACCATGTATGTCGACAAGCCGATGCGCGGCCATAATCTGATGCAGGCGATTGCCCGCGTCAACCGGGTCTTCAAGGACAAGCCGGGCGGCCTGGTGGTCGATTACATCGGCATTGCCAATGAGCTGAAGCAGGCGCTGAAGATTTACGCCTCGTCGCAAGGGAAGGGGACGCCGACCCTCCGCGCCGAAGAGGCGCTGGCGATCCTGCTGGAGAAGATGGAGGTGGTGCGCGGCCTGTTCCACGGTTTCGACTACAGCGACTACACGACCCGAGCCCACCAGATTCTGGTGCTGGCGGCGAACCACGTTCTCGGCCTGCGCGACGGCAAGAAGCGTTTCCTCGACGTGATGGCGGCGATCACCCGCGCCTTTACCCTGTGCAGCACCCTCGACCAAGCCGCGCCGTTGCGCAAGGAAATCGCTTTCTTCGCCGCCATCAAGGCCGCCATCGTCAAGTACACCACCGTCGACAAGAAACGGGTTGAAGAGGACAAGAACTCGGCCCTCAAGCAGATTCTCGATAACGCCGTGATCGCTGATGGGATCGCTGATATCTTCGCCCTGGCCGGCCTCGATAAGCCGAATATCGCCCTCCTCTCGGACGAATTTCTCGACGATGTGCGTAATCTGCCGCAGCGCAACCTGGCCCTGGAGCTGCTGGAGAAGCTGCTGCGCGACGCAATCAAGGCGCGCACCCGCAACAACGTGGTGCTGGAGATGAAATTCGGCGACCGCCTGCTGGCGACCCTCAACCGCTATCACGCACGTGCCATCGAAACCGCTCAGGTCATCGAAGAGCTGATCCAGATGGCGAAGGACTTCCAGCAGGCGCTGAAACGCGAAGAAACACTTGGCCTCAACCCCGACGAAGTCGCTTTCTACGACGCCCTGGCCAACAACGAAAGCGCCGTGCGAATGCTGGGCGATGATATCCTCAAGAAAATTGCCGTCGAGATTACCGAAAAGCTGCGTGCCAGCACCTCCGTCGACTGGCAAGTGCGGGAGAGTGTGCGGGCCAAGCTGCGCAACCTGGTGCGGCGGACATTGCGCAAGTGGAAATACCCGCCGGATAAGCAGGACGATGCGGTGGAATTGGTGCTGAAGCAGGCGGAAGTGCTCTGTGCGGGGTGGGCGTGAGATGATGTCTAAATGGTCTCTCGCTGATAACGGGTAATCGGTAGGAACTCAGTCCTATCGACGGCAAAAAAACCTATATTTTTTGGAGTGGGTATGAAAAAAATTCTCTGGTGCGTGTTGGTTCTAGTTCTTACAGGGTGTGCTGGGCCTAGATACACTGGGTCATCAATTGAAAGTGCTGAGAAGTTAGAGGTGGTTATCATAAATGATGTTGATACCAAGGCAGGATTTCAAGATGCAATTGCGGCTTGGCTAGACAAAAATTTATACCAGTACATAATCGTACCAGAAGGATCAAAATACGAGTATGAGAAAATTAATTTAGAGTACTCAGGTGTATGGAGATGGGATCTGGCAATATTTTTAAGCGAAGCTAAAATTTCGGCATATAATCAAGGGCAGAAGATTGGTCACGTTGAATACAATGCTCCTAACAATCTGAACGGAAACAAATTTGGAAATGCAGAAGAGAGAATAAGCTATATGATGGACATTCTTTTCAAAAAAACCTCAGTTGATGATGCAAATAAGTTGCTAATTGCAGAGCCCCAGTAGTATCCAAACGTAAGGCCAAAAATAAAAATTCTGTAGAGACTGGTTAGGCCTTTGGAATCTCACCAGTTGCAGACAGGACCACCCCTATGCCCTACCAAAACCGCGTCACCCCCTTCGGCGACCTGATCGCCACCTCCGCCCGCGGCACCTTCATGGGCAACCGTGGCATCCTCCACGACGACGAAGGCAAACTCACCGCCAAGCGCTGGACCAATCCTCATTGGATCATCTGCCTGACCCAGTTCAAAGGCCGCAAGGACCCAGTCATGGCCCCGGGGAGCTATACCAGACTCTTCTTTCTCGACGAGGCGACCGCCCTTGCCGCCGGGCATCGACCCTGCGCCGAGTGCCGACGAGAGGATTTCAGGCGCTTCGTCTCGGCCTGGCTCAAGGGCAATGGTCACCAAGGGATTCCGGAGAATGCCCGTATCGGGGAAATCGATCGCATCCTGCATCGAGAGCGGGTGAATCGGCGGCGGGAAAAGGTCACCTTCGAGGCGCGCATCGACCATCTTCACGACGGGGTTCTCGTCACCCGGCCCGGATCGCCGGACACGGCTTATCTGCTATGGGATGGCCTGCTCTACCCATGGCGCCCCGAAGGCTATGGACCCTCCGTGCCGGTCCCGCAGGGGGAGTCGGTCACCTTCCTGAACACCGCACTCCATCACCCACGCCATTGCGGCCGGCTACCAACCACAGGTGCTGATCAACAGACAACATACCCCTCAAGCCCAACCCAAGGACCAACCATGACCAACAACGATGTCTTACGCCGTATCCGTTATATCTTCGATCTGAGCGATTCGGCGATGATCGCTATCTTTGGCCTGGCTGATTGTGAGGTCACTCGGGAGCAGGTCAGTGATTGGCTGAAAAAGGAGGACGACCCGGCCTATAAGAAATGCAGCGACGCGCAGCTGGCAAGTTTCCTCAATGGGCTGATTATCGATAAGCGAGGCAGAAAAGAAGGGGCGCAGCCAGCGTCGGAAAAACGTCTGAACAACAACCTCATCTTCCAGAAATTAAAAATCGCCTTGAATCTGCAGGCCGATGAGGTCTTTGAAATCATGCAACTGGCCGAATTCAGCTTGAGCAAGCACGAAATCAGCGCCTTCTTCCGTAAACCTGGTCATAAAAACTACCGGGAATGCAAGGACCAGGTACTGCGCAATTTTCTCAAGGGGTTGGAGCTTAAATATCGATCATCCCTTCTCCCCTAGGACCAATCTGAGCATATCGGCACCGTGCTCTTCCGTTAACGAGGGGCCCCGGGGTATAATCGGGGTCCATTGGCGGCAAAACATCCGCTATCGCCAAGAAAACGGCCGGACCCAAGACAAGGAGTTGGAAAACTGGAAATGGAAGAGACCGTATCTCTGGATTGCCCCTACTGCGCCCAGGCGATCTATAAACCGCTGAGCTGGTTCAAACAGACCTACTTCACCTGCCCGGAATGCCAGAAGGGGCTGGCTGCCGGCCAGTTCGCCACCCTGGTCGACGATCTCGAACAGGCCTTGGATGCGGAGGTGGAGGTGATGCTGAAGGGGGAGCCCCGCTCCGGTTGCTGCAAAGACAAAATGTCGTCGTCTTGCTGCAACCGGTCCAGTGAATAGGGGACCAACGGGCCGCTCTTATCAGATGTTCAGGGCAATGACCAGGACGCCGGCGAGGGCGATGCGGTACCAGCCGAAGACTTCCATCCCGTGCCGATTGAGATAGGCGAGAAAACCTTTCACGGCGATCCAGGCGACCAGGCAGGAAACCGTCATGCCGATCGCCAGCCCCTGCCAACCGCTGGCCTGCAGAAGAAGCGGACCTTCCTTCAGCAGGTCGTGGGCGGTGGCCCCCCCCAGGGTCGGCAAGGCGAGAAGAAAGCTGAATTCGGCCGCGGCCTTGGGCGCAAAGCCGAGCATCCGGGCGGTGACGATGGTCACCATCGAGCGGCTGGTCCCCGGCCACATGGCCAGACACTGGGCAAAACCGATGATCAGGGCCGTCTTGACGGTCATCGCCTGCAACGGTTTCTCCTCAGGCTCCTCCTCCGGTTCCCCTCCAAGCCCAATCCGTAACCTCTTCCGACTGCGCCACCGCTCGACGAATATCATGACCACCCCGCCGGTGGCGAGGGCGATGATGACCGGCCAGATGCCGAACAGATGCGCCTTGATCCAGCCGGCAGCCAGGAAACCGATCACTGCTGCCGGTAAAAACCCGGTCAGCAGCAAAAGAAGAAGGTTACGGCCAGCCGGGTCTTGCCCGAGAGCCCCCCGCAGCATCGAACGCAGACGGGTGAAGTAGATCCCCATCACCGCCAGCAGAGCGCCGGACTGGATGACGATTTCAAAGGCGTTGACCCCCGCCTTGGTTTCCGGGTCGGCATAGAGCCCAAGCCAGCTGGAGACCAGAATCAGGTGGCCGGTGGAAGAGACGGGGAGAAATTCGGTCAGTCCTTCGACCATGCCGAGAATGGCGGCATTCCATCCAGAGATGATTGGCTGCATGCGTCAGAAACCTTTGTCTGGCCGGGGGGTGAAC
>JACZKF010000367.1 GCA_014860175.1 Desulfuromonadales bacterium
GTTTTCAGAGCGGCTACAAAATCGTCGTAAGTTCTGGCGCGGATGACATGTGCGCCGAGACTGTGCGCGTTTTCGGCGTAATCGATGTGCAGGGTCTCCACCGCATCGCCCGCCGAATCGCCCACCAGCACGCCGTCCTGCGGATAAATGTAGCGCGTGCCAAAGCCATCCTGCCCCAATGACCGGCTGAGGGAGCCGATGCTTTTATAGCCGTGATTATCCAGCAAAATCACATTCAGCTTGACCCCTTCCTGCACCGCGGTCTTGATGTCGCTGCCGATAAAGGCCGAGCACTGGTCGTTGAAGTTCGGGGCTCCGGTCGCCCGCAGGGCGATTTCGGCGATCTCGACGGTGGCGATGCCGAGAGATTCCCGGCAGGCCTCTTCGAGAAACGAACCGGTCCCAGCGGAACAGGCTTCGTTCATTGCATACTCGCAGGGGACGCCGTTGACCAGGCCGGTGAACTTGGCGTCCTGGCCGCCGATCTCGAAAATAGTGTCGACCTGGGGGTCGAAATGGACGGCGGCCGCCGCATGGGCGATGATCTCGTTGGTTACCCCCTCGGTCAGGGCATGCAGGGCGGCGATCTGCCGTCCGCTGCCGGTAACCCCCAGGCCGACAATGGTCGGGCGCCAGCCGTCCGGTAGCTGGTTCTGCAACTGGCGGTAGCAGCGGCGGCTGGCCAAAACCGGGTCGCCGTCGGTGCGCAGGTAGGCACTGGCGGCGATACCCCGGTTGTCGGCGCGCATCAGCACCGCCTTGGTCGTCGTGCTCCCCACGTCCAGACCGAGCAGGAAGTCGCCGGAGTAGAATTCGCCAGGAGGGGAGGTTTTGTAGCTGACCTTCTGCTCCCCCTGCGACAGTGGGGGGAGGCGGCTGAAAGAGCCGGTCGCGGCGCCCAGCAGAGCGCTCCCCCCCGGTCGCACCCCCGCCTTCTCGGCCCAGAGCAGGGCGCCGAGGGCTTCGAACCCCTGGGCCTCGGCCGGAACGTACAACTCGGGGAGAGTGCGGCGCAGCAGTTCACGCACCACCCGGTTCAGGCTGACCCCGCCGATCAGGGCGATCCTTTCGGCGCGACTCTTCTGCAGCAGTTCGAGGACTTTGCCTGCCATCATCCGGCAGAGCCCGGCGACCACCTCACCTTTGGGGACTCCCTTGTTCAGGGCGTGGGTGCAGTCGCTTTTGCAGAAGACGGAACAGCGGCCGGCAACGGCATAGGGGGTCGCCGTGGCGGCCAGGTCGAGGGCTTGGTCGACCTGCAGTCCCATGCGCCGGATCTGCTGCAGGAAAAACTCTCCGGTCCCGGCGGCGCATTTGCTGCCGGTTTGTACCGTGCGGATCCTGCCGCGGGGATCGAGCAGGTAGGCGATGAACATCTCCCCGCCGGCGGAGACGATACAGTCGGTCGCCGGGTAATGCGGGCGCAGATGGGCGAACGCCAGTTCCACTGCTTCGGGTTCGGCGATGGTCGGGATGGCCATCTGGTTGCGGAATTTATTGCCGGTAACGCCGATTCGCGCCGGGGCGAACCGCTCCAACAATGTCTGGAACCGCTCTCCGATTTCACCATTGTGCGCGCAGCGTTCGATGCGGATGCCGGTTTCGGTACGCCAGGCGATGCTGATGGTGCTGGCGCCGAGGCAAAAGCCTGCCGCTTTGATCATAGATATCTCCTGCCCTCGACCCCGGGCAAGGCGGGGAGAGTGGAAGCCGATATGTTTTCCCTGGCGTTAGCGCCGGGCCGAGTTATCGTTGTCGCCCATCAGATTGACATAAGCTGGCCGCGACGCAAGAGCGCGAGCGCGTTTCCTGTCGGGCGGGTAGAATAACAGCAGGAGTCAGAGGGGGGATTGGAGCGGAGAATGGCGCGCAGTGACCGGCGGGATCAGGATCGGCAGCGGCTGGAGCGGCTTGCCTGGCTGCTCGACAGTTCCATTTACATCCCGGGGCTCGGGGTACGGATCGGCCTCGACGGCCTGATCGGGCTTTTTCCGGGGGTCGGGGATACCCTCGGCGCGGTGGCCTCCAGCTGGATCATCTCGGAAGCGGCCCGGCTGGGGGCACCTCGTTCCGTCCTGCTTAAAATGGCCTTCAATGTGGCCGTCGACGCGATTTTCGGGGCGATCCCGGTGGTGGGCGATCTGTTCGACTTTGCCTGGAAGGCCAATTTGCGCAACGTCCGGCTGCTCGGTGAATACTTGGAGCGCCCGCGCAAGACGGTGGTGGTCAGTCGGCTGTTCGTCTGGAGCCTGCTGCTGATGGTGCTGCTGTTCGTTTTTCTTATGGCCGCGCTCATGGTCCTGGTGGTGCGCTGGCTCTGGTTGGCCGTCACCGGCCAGTGACCTGGCGGACCCAAGGAAGGGAGATGAAATGAGCAGCAATTGCGGAGGTAGCGGGAGAGGTCTGCTGGAGGAGATCCGTCAGGGGTGCCGGCGGGTGGCGCAACAGGCGCAGCAGGTGCGGATCGTCGAGGAGCGCCTGGCGGCCTATGCCGGTGAACTCGCCCGTCACCCTCTGCAGCACCTGCAGCTCGATGCGAACAGCCATTTCCTCGGCCCGGATGAAGAAGAGACGGTCGCCTTTTTCCTCACCCTCGATACGATCAATTTTGGCTCAGGCTACTTCCCGGCTCTGGGAATTCGCCCCGAACAGTCGGGCTACTATACCCTGGCCGGAGCGCTGACCGACTGGTTCAATCGGCAGGGGATGCTCGGTGCCGCCGAACTGGCCAGCATCTCACCCCAAAGGTGTGCCGAGATCTTTCGTCAGGATCTGACCCGACCGGCGGCGGCCGATTTGATGCAGCTTTTCGCCAGGGCCTGGCGCGAGCTTGGGTCGTTCCTCCTGGCCCACCATGGCGGACGCTTCTCCGCCCTGGTCGAAAGGGCCGGCGGCTGCGCCGAAAAGCTTGTCGGACTGCTGGGGGGGCTCCCTTCCTATCGCGACCGGGCCGTCTATCGCGGGGAGGAAGTCCTCTTTTACAAGCGGGCGCAGATTGCCGTGGCCGATCTCTATCTCGCCTTCGGCGGGGAGGGGGCGGGAGAATTCCGCGATATCGACCGCCTGACGCTGTTTGCCGACAATCTGGTGCCGCATGTGCTGCGCCAGGATGGCGTGCTCGTCTACGGCGCCGAACTGGCGCAGCGGATTGGAGCTGGCGAGCCGCTGCCGGCCGGCAGCGCCGAGGAGGTCGAAATCCGGGGGTGCGCGGTGGAGGCGGTGGAGCGTCTGGTGGCCGATCTGCAGCAACGGGGGACGCCGGTTTTTCCCCTGCATCTCGACAATTTCCTCTGGCACCGGGGGCAGCAGCCGGACTATCGGCGAACCCCACGCCACCGCACCCTGACCTGTTTTTACTAAGCCTTGCAGGAGGACGACGGGATGGTAGGGTTGGAGAGGAGTGGTGGCTTTTGCCGGGGCTGGTCAGAAAGGAGTACGACCATGGCACAAACCGTTCACATGATCCCCAACCCGCAAGGCGGATGGATTGTCAAGCGAGTCGGCGCCGACCGGGATTCCGGCCTTTTCCAATCTCGGGGGGAAGCGGAAAACTTCGGCCGCCAGCTCAGCATGGAGCTCAACGCCGATTTTGAAATCCATCATCTCGACGGTACCGTTACCCGCGAACCGCTTCGCCGGGTACGCCCGGAGAGGCGCTGACCGGGCGCCAGAATTCATTTTCGACCAGAGGGCCGCACAGTGCGGCCC
>JACZKF010000368.1 GCA_014860175.1 Desulfuromonadales bacterium
GCAGGAGGCCGGGCTGAAATTTGTCTACGAGGGGAACGTGCCGGGGGAAGGGGGAGAGAACACCGCCTGCCCCGCCTGCGGGAAGTCGGTGATCGAAAGGATCGGCTTTCGCCTCGGCCAGGTCAATCTGCGGCAAGGGGCGTGCGGCCACTGCGGCGCCCCGGTGGCCGGCTGCTGGAACGACTAGACTGGCATTAGAGCAGTCGGATCAGGTCTTATCGCCGGATGTGAGACGCTTTTTCCCAGCCGCCTGAGCGCTGAGGTGCGGCCGTTTGGCCAGGCCGCCATCGTGTTTACCCTTTATCTCTGATATTTTTGCCGAGATTTTACGACCGCTCCGAGGTGACTCGAGGGCGGTTTGGCTTTGGCGCGTATTTTGAATGCATCACTGCTTCCACCTTTGAGGGATCCATGTTCCGAATCGCGTTTTTGCGCAACATCTTTCTGAGCTCGCTGCTGATTGCCCTCGTTCTGCCGCTGTACGACCTCCTGGTGGTTCACCCCGCCTATGAGGAGATGCTGACGAAGGAGACCCGGAACCAGGCCGAGCGCTTCGCCGATTATCTGGCCCGCTCCTTCCATCTGGCGCAGGCCGGGATCGACCGGCAGTCCGTCTCCGGGGAGATCCTGCGGGAAGTCGAACTGCTGCGGCAAGATCCCGAGCTGGTCAAGCTGCGCTTCTTCTCCCGCGGCGGGGAAATCGTCTTTTCCACCGAAACGGCCGAAATCGGCCATTTCAACCGTCACGACTACTTCACCAATATCGTCGGCGAGGGGCGGATCTTCTCCCAGGTGGTGCGCCGCAATGACCGCACTGCCGACGGGTCGCTGGCGCCGGCCAGCGTGGTGGAGACGTATGTCCCGGTCATGGGCGAGGATGGTTTCGTCGGGGCGATGGAATTCTACTACGACATCACCGCCCGGCTGGCCGAGACCCGCCAGCTCTCCCAGCGCTCCACCGGCCTGATCCTGTTTCTGGCTGCCGCCCTGTTCGCTGTCCTCTGGCTGACTTTGGGGAAGGCCCGGCGCAGCATCGAGGCGCGGCTGCAGGCCGAGCGTGCCCTGCGCCAGGCCAACGGTGAGCTGGAGGAGCGGGTCGCCGAGCGCACCGGCGAACTGCTGCAAGCCAACCAGCAGCTCTCCGCCGAAATCGCCGAGCGTACCCAGGCTCAGGTTGCCTTGCGCCGAGCCGTGCGGGCGCTGGGAGAAGATAAGGAACGCATTGACTCCATTGTCCGTTCCCTCGGCGAGGGGCTGGTGGTGACCGATGGCCACGGGCGGTTGGTGATGGTCAACCCGGCCGCCGAACTGCTGCTGGGGGTGGCAGGGCGTTGGCGGGCAGGGGATCCGGTGGCCTCACTTTTTACCGAACCCCGATTGCACGACGATTTTCAGCAGCTGCTGGCGGCGGCGGCCGCCGGCACCATCCGGGAACTGGAACTGCCACAGGCCGGCGCCAGCGTGCCGACGGTAGTCGAGGCGCGGACTTCGGACATCCACGATGCTCTGGGGCGGCCGGCGGGTCGGATCACGCTACTCCATGACATCACCCAGGAGCGAACGATCGAGAGACTGAAGAGCGAATTTGTCTCCATGGCCGCCCATGAGCTGCAGACCCCGCTGACGGCGATCATCGGCTACTCGGAGCTGCTCCTCAATGACGAGGTGCAGTTCAGCCCTGCCGACCGACGCGATTTCCTCTCTTACATCTACGACAAGGGGGAGGCGCTGGCCCGGATCGTGCGCGATCTTCTCGACCTCAGTCGGGTCGAATCAGGGCACCTTATGCCTTTGGACAAGTCGGTCTTCTCCCTGGCCGCCCTGGTGCAATCGATGGTCGACCAGTATCGCAAGCGCCATCCTCGCCACCTGTTCGAGATCGATCTGGCGCAGGCGGAGTTGCCGGTGGAAGCCGATCGCAACCGCCTGGCGCAAGTGCTGGAAAACGTCCTCAGCAATGCCGTCAAGTATTCGCCGGGGGCCGTGGTGCGCATCTCAGGGGAAACGGTGGGTGATTTTTACCAGATCACCGTGGCCGATCAGGGGATCGGCATGAGTGCCGAGCAGCTCGATCGGGTCTTCGACAAGTTCTACCGGGTCGATAACAGCAATACAGCGGTGCCGGGAATCGGTCTGGGGATGAGCATCGCCCGGTACATGGTCGAGGCGCACGGGGGCCGAATCTGGCTGGAGAGCGAGCTCGGCCGAGGGACGAAGGTGCATTTCACCCTCCCAAGGTTCAAAGGGGGGCAAAGTGCGCAGGCGGGGAGAGTGAAAATCACCGACTCCTACGGCTGGCCGGACACCCCGGTCGGTCATTGACAGCCTCACGGCGGCTGCTAGAAATCTTCTTGTGAATCGCGACTCGGCACTGGGCGGGCGGGTTGACCGGAAGGAGCCGTCGATGGCTGAAGATCTGAAACAGCAGATGCAGGAGCTGATTCGCCCCCTGTTCCCTCACGATGCCCTGGTGCAGGTGGCCGAGCGGGGAGGGGAGGTGGTGTTTGCCGCCGGCTGGCGGCTGGGGCCGAACCGGATGGACAACTGGTCGAAGGAGATCCGTCTGGTGATCCCGCCGGCGGTGACCGAGCGCTTCGCCAAGCTCAACGACAAGGGGCGCTCCAAAGCCAGGGCCAATCTGGTCTCCTTCGTCAAACTCAAGCTGGCCGATTTTCGGCCTGAGCACGATCACCCCCGTTACCTGCTGCCGCCCCAGGAGGTGTGGCGGGTGACCTTCGAAGACGTTTTCCCCCGTTAACACACTTTTTCACTCTGGCTTCTCACCCTCGTCCTCGGCGTTCCCCCCTTGGCGCAGCGACTGCCAGAAGCGCAGCCGCTCACCGATCATTTTCTCGTAGCCGCGGGTGGTCGGCCGGTAAAAGCGCCTCTCCCCCAGCGCCTCGGGGAGGTGCTGCTGGGGGGCGACCCCCCCCTCGTAGTCGTGGGCGTAGCGGTACTCCTTGCCGTAGCCGAGCTCTTTCATCAGCCCGGTGGGGGCGTTGCGCAGATGCAGGGGGATCGGCAAGGCGCCGCTGCGGCGCACCTCCGCCAGCGCCTCTTCTATGCCGCGGTAGGAGGCGTTGCTCTTGGGGGCGGTGGCCAGGTAAGTGACCGCCTGGGCGAGGACGATGCGCCCCTCAGGCAGGCCGACGAAATGCACCGCCTGCTGAGCCGCCATGGCCATCTGCAGCCCGCGGGGGTCGGCGTTGCCGACATCCTCGGCGGCGAAGATCACCAGCCGCCGGACGATGAAGAGAGCGTCCTCGCCTGCCTCGAGCATCCGCGCCAGCCAGTAGAGGGCGGCGTCGGGGTCGGAGCCGCGCAGGCTCTTGATGAACGCCGAAATGACGTTGTAATGCTCCTCCGCCCCCTTGTCGTAGAGGAGCGCTTTTTTCTGCATCGCTTCGCGCATCGCTTCCGGGCCGAGCTCATCCCCACTGGCGGCGGCCGCCGCCACCTCCAGGGTATTGAGGGCGACCCGGGCGTCGCCGTGGGACTGCTCGGCCAGCCAGTCGAGAGCCTCTTCACTCACCCGCAAGGGGCGCTCACCGAGTCCGCGCGGGTCGTTGAGGGCGCGCTGCAGCAAGATGCGCAGCTGCGGCGCCGCCAGCGGCTGGAGGACGAAAACCCGGGAACGGGAGAGGAGGGCGGAGTTGATTTCAAAGGAAGGGTTTTCGGTGGTGGCGCCGATGAGGATGATGTCCCCCTGTTCCACGTAGGGGAGAAAGGCGTCCTGCTGGGCCTTGTTGAAACGGTGGATTTCGTCGACGAACAGCAAGGTCTTGCGGCCGTGAAACGCCTTCTCCTCCTTGGCCCGGGCGACAATCTCCCGCACCTCTTTCACCCCCTGCAGGACGGCTGAGAAGAAGACCAGGCGGCTGCGGGTCGTATTGGCGATCACCTGCCCCAGGGTCGTCTTGCCGGTCCCCGGAGGCCCCCAGAAGATCACCGAGCTGAGCCGGTCGGCTTCGATCAGGCGGCGCAGGACCTTCCCCGGCCCGAGCAGATGCTCCTGGCCGACCATCTCGTCGAGGGTGCGTGGCCGCAGCCGCTCCGCCAGGGGGGCGTCAGCGCCCCCCCGGCCAGCCTGTTCGAACAGTTCCATCGGTTCTCCCGTTTTCATCGGACCCAAAAATCCACTATACGCACGAATGACTTGGCCGGCAAGGGAGAGTGCCGCCGGGGGGGAAAGCCATGGACTTGGGTCGGGGTGCTATGCTACATTTCAGCATTCTGCCGCAGGGGGAAGTTCATGAAACGCATCGGCATCTACGCCAAGCGCAACCACCCCGACGCCCTCCGCCTCGCCCAGGAGATCGCTTCCTGGCTGCAGGAGCGGGGGAGCGAAATCTACCTCGAAAAAGGTCTGGCCGAGGCGATGGGGGGAGACGCTGCCGGCTACCCCGGCGGTTCGATACCGGCCATGGTCAACCTGATCGTCGTCCTCGGCGGGGATGGGACTCTCATCTCGGTGGCCCGCCAGATTGGCGATCTGCGCATCCCGATCCTCGGGGTGAACCTCGGCAGCCTCGGTTTTCTCACCGAGATCACCCTGCAGGAAGTCTATCCGGTGCTGGAGCAGGTCCTGGAGGGGAAGTTTACCGTTTCCAGCCGGATGATGCTCAATGCGGTGGTACGCCGGGGCGGCAAGGAGATCGGCCGCTATCGGGTGCTCAATGACGTGGTGATCAACAAAGGGGCCCTGGCCCGGATCATCGACATGGAGGCCTCCGTCGACGACTCCTATCTGACCACCTTCAAGGCCGACGGCCTGATCATCGCCACGCCGACCGGTTCCACGGCCTACAATCTGGCCGCCGGTGGGCCGATCGTCTATCCCGGCCTGCAGTGTCTGATCATCTCGCCGATCTGCCCCCACATGCTGACCAACCGGCCGATCATCGTCTCCGACGCCTCGGTCATCCGGATCGAAGTCAAGTTTCAGGACGAAGACGTCGTCTTCACCGCCGACGGCCAGGTCGGCATGCCGCTGCGCGGGGGGGACGTGGTCGAGATCAAGAAATCAAACGCCAGCACCCTTTTGATCAAGAGCCCGACCAAAGATTACTTCCAGGTGCTGCGAACCAAGCTGCGCTGGGGGGAACGGTAAAGCAAGAGCAGTTTTGAGTTTTGAGCTTTGAGTTTTGAGTTACCAAATCTGAACCAGGTTGACTTGCCCATCATCCCTTACGGATTACCCATTACGCCTTT
>JACZKF010000369.1 GCA_014860175.1 Desulfuromonadales bacterium
CTCCTCGAGGACCAGGAAGTAGCTGTCGACCACGGCATCGAGCAGGGCATAGGCGAGGTAATCGGGACCCATCCGGCGGATGCGCCCCTTGCTGCCGCGGATTCGTTCGCGCACCTGCTCGAAGACGTCCCCCTCCAACTCCTGAAAGGAGAGGACGAAGGAGGGGCCGAGAATCAGGCTGAGCTGCTCGGTGTGGACCTCGCCGGTGGGGTCGATCCGCAGCATTTTCAAGACCAGGAAGAGATACTCCCCGTAGTCCTCCAGTTTGGGGCGCTGCTGGGTATTGAGAAGGTCTTCCTGCACCAGCGGGTGCAGGGCAAAACAGCGGCCGACCTCTTCGATGATGCCCGGATCGTGAAGGCCGTCGATATTGAGCCAGGTGACCCGGGAGCTGTCGCGCTTGGCCAACTCCGGTTCGATCTGCTGCAGATCCCGTTCCTCACACCCATCGGCATGATAGTCGAGCAGGCGGAGCCGGGTGCTGGCCACCTTGCGTTCTCCCACATGGATGAGGGTGCCGGGAGGGGCGCCAATCTTGGTCCGCGGGCGGCGAAGCAGGTGCTGTTTGCGGCGCATGGTTCTCTCCTTGATTCGAATCTCGTCAGCCTGCCACAGCTCTGGTAGAATGAAAACAACTTTTCCGGAGGTGGTTATGCCCAAAACCCGCGGGGTGATTCTCGATCTGGACGGCACCCTCATCGACAGCAACGACGCCCATGCCCGGGCCTGGCTGGAGGCGATGAGCGAGGCCCAGTTCGATCCCCCCTTCGCCAAGGTGCGCCGGCTGATCGGCATGGGGGGGGAATTCCTGCTCCCGGCCGCTCTCGGCATCGCCGCTGACAGCGATATCGGGCGGCGGATCAGCGGCAGGCGGCAGGAGATCTTTCGTCAGGACTACCTGCCGCAGCTGAAGCCGTTTCCGAAGGTGCGGGAGCTGTTGGAAAAAATGCAGCAGGTGGGTCAGCTGGTGGTGGCCAGTGCCTCCCAGCGCGAAGAACTGGAGCAGATGCTGGAGCTTGCCGGCATCGCCGACCTGCTGCAGGAGACCACTTCGGCCAGTGAGGTCGACGACCCGAAACCGGAGCCGGATGTGGTTCTGGCTGCTCTGGACAAGATGGCCCTCGGCCCCGAGCAGGTGCTGCTGCTTGGCGACACCCCCTACGATATCGAGGCCGCCGGCAAAGTGGGGGTGAAAGTGGTGGCCATGGAGTGCGGCGGCTGGAGCGCGGCTGAACTGGCGGGGGCCATGGCCGTCTATCGCGACCCGGCCGACCTGCTGGCACGCTTTGAGCTTTCCCCCTTTGCCATGTATGGATAAGCTCCGGCTCGGCATCAGCAGCTGCCTGCTGGGGGAGAAGGTCCGCTATGATGGCGGCCACAAACACGACCCCTGGCTGACCGGGACGCTGGGGCGTTATGTCGAGCTCGTCCCGGTCTGCCCCGAGGTCGAGCTGGGGCTCGGGATCCCCCGGGAGGCGCTGCGGCAGGTGGGTGAGCCGGCCGCCCCCCGGCTGGTCACGGTGCGTAGCGGCCGCGATCTGACCGAGCCGATGCAGGAGTGGGCCCGGCAGCGGGTGGAGGCGCTGGAGCGCGAGGGGCTGTGCGGGTTTATCTTCAAGAGCAAGTCCCCCTCCAGCGGCATGGAGCGGGTCAAGGTCTATGACTCGAAGGGGATGCCGCACCAGGTCGGCGTCGGGCTGTTCGCCCGGGCTTTCATGGCGCACTTTCCGCTGCTGCCGGTGGAAGAGGAAGGGCGGCTGCACGATCCGAAGCTGCGGGAGAATTTCATCGAGGCCATTTTTGTCCTCCAACGCTGGCGCCGGCTGCGGGCCGACCCTTCAGCCGCCGCCTTGATCGATTTTCACGCCCGCCACAAGCTGCTGCTCCTGGCCCACAGCACCGAGCTTTACCGCCTGCTGGGGAAGCGGACCGCCCAGCTGCAAGCCGACCCCTTCTCCAATGTACTGGAAGAGTACCAGCAACTGCTGATGCGGGCCATGCGGCTGCCAGCCACCCGCGCCAAGCAGGTCAACGTCCTGCAACACCTGCTCGGCTATTTCAAGCGGCAGCTCAGCGCCGACGAGAAGCAGGAGGTGCTGGAGACGATCGAGGCCTACCGCCAAGGGACCCTGCCGCTGATTGTCCCGGTGACCCTGATCAACCACTTCGTCCGCAAATATGACCAGCCCTATCTGCAGCAGCAGTATTACCTGCGGCCGCATCCGCTTGAACTGCAGTTGCGTAATCACGTGTAGCCGGTGCAACAGCCCGGGACTGACCGATTCCCTACCGGCTTGGGAAAGTGGTGAACAGACTCTGCACCAGGGAGCGGGAAGTGATGAACCAGTCCATTTGCCCTGGAACCGTGCTGGTTCGCATCCCCCGGCCCACCCCGGTATCCTGCCAGAGGACGTCACCCCCCCGGGAGATCAGCGTCGCTGTGGCGTAGATATCGAGCCCCAAGGGGGCGCTCCGGTCGTAGAGGACGGCGTCGAGAAAGTTGTCGATCTCGATGGCCAGGACGGCATCATCCCCCTCGGTGGGGGAAAAGGGGCCGACCTTCTGGTCGCCGAAGGGGAAGAGGATCTCCTCCCCGCCGGCCGGGGTTACCGCATACCCTTTGGCGGTCAGCGCGGCCTCGGTCTGGGCGAGAATTTCTCCCCCCACCCGCTGGGCGAAGTAGCGGTCGATCGGGTCGTCCCGGAAGACCAGCGGCGCCAGGGTGACCCGGCGCAACTGAAGCTCGTGGAACCCGGCGGCCAGCATTCGGGGTTGCTTCGGGACGCCGGCGCAGCCGACCAGCAGCACCAGCCCAACAATCCAGGCGAAAAAGACCATAAACCGGCGCATGGCATTCTCCTCTCGTTGATCTTCTTCCATTGTAGATCCTCCCCTCGCCGGGGGCAAATGCCGTCTCGACCGGCGCTCGGCTTTGCACTACACTAGGGAGCATGAGCGCTCTGCTGTTTTCTCTTTACCTCCTGGTGCTGGCCGCCGAACTCTGCCTCGAGTGGCTGAATCTGCGCCATCTGCGCCAGCGTGCCGGCGAGATGCCGGCCGCCTTTGCCGGTGCCATCGACCCCCAGCTCCTGCGCCGCGGCGAAGAGTATACGGTCGCCACCACTCGCCTGGGGCTGGTCGAGACGTTGGCGGGTGGTCTGGCTATGGCGGTGTTCCTGTTTGGCGGCCTGCTGCCGCTGTACGATCGCTGGGTCAGCGCCCTGAGCGACTCTTTTGTCTTCGGCGGCGTCCTCTTTTTCTGGGGGGTGCTGCTGGCCCGGCTCCTGCTCGGGCTGCCGTTCCGCCTCTATCACACCTTTGGCCTGGAAGCCCGCCACGGCTTCAACACCACCACCCCCCGGCTCTGGCTCGCCGATCTGGCCAAGTCGACCCTCCTCTCCCTGCTGCTGAGCGGACTGCTCGCCGCCGGCGCCTTCTGGCTGGTCAGTCGCACCCCCCAGCTGTGGTGGCTCTGGATCTGGCTCCTGTTTGCCCTGTTCACCGCCTTGCTGATGTATGTTTCCCCCTATCTGATCGAGCCGCTGTTTTTCAAGTTCGAGCCGGTGCGCCGGCCGGGGCTGGAAGAGGAGCTCCGGGCGATGACCCAGAAGACGGGGGTGGCGGTCAGCCGGGTGCTGCAGGTCGACGCCTCGCGCCGCAGCCGTCATTCCAACGCCTACTTCACCGGGCTGGGGCGGGTCAAACGGATCGTTCTGTTCGATACCCTGCTCGAGCAGATGAGTGACGGGGAGATCCTTGCCGTGCTGGCCCACGAGCTTGGCCACTGGAAACGGCACCATATACTGAAGCGCCTGCTGGCTGCCGAGCTGCTCTTTCTCGCCGCCTTCTACCTGGCTTTTCGCCTGATCGAGGGGGGGGGGTTGCCGCCGCTGCTCGGGATGGCCGAGGCTTCCTTCGCCGCCCAGGTGGTGATTCTCTCCTTTCTTGCCGGCCTCGCCGGCTTCCCCTTCACCCCCCTCGGCAGCTGGCTCTCCCGCAGACACGAGTGGCAGGCCGACCGCTTTGCCAGCGACCTGACCGGCCACCCCGACCAGCTTGCTTCGGCGCTGATCAAACTGGGCCGGGAAAACCTCGCCAACCTGCACCCCCATCCGTTCTATGCCTGGTTTCACTACTCCCACCCGCCGCTGGTCGAACGGGTGGAGCGGTTGCTGGCGCAACGATCAAGGACGTCCTGAGCAACGAATAATAGGCAATGGGGAAATTGGAAATTGGTGGGCAGCGGCTCAGTTTATGAGCGCTGCAGTTGGAACTTGACCGGCACCAGGACCTGACTCTCTACTGCTAATCCCCCCCGCCGTCCCGGTTCGAAGCGCCAGCTGCGCACCGCCGTCAAGGCCGCCCGGTCGAGAATCGGATAGCCGGAAGACGCCTGGATGGCGGCCTCCAGCACTTTCCCCGAGGCCGCAATCCGCACCCGCAACAGAACCTCACCTTCCCAACCGCGCTGTTCAGCCAGGCGAGGATAGGCAGGGGGTGGATTTTCATCATACCGGGGGTGGGCTTCCACCAGCACCGGCTCGGCTCGGCTCGGGCCAAGGGGAGTGGCGGC
>JACZKF010000370.1 GCA_014860175.1 Desulfuromonadales bacterium
GAGCAAGACTCGCCATCAACTACAGCCATTTCCTCAATGCGGCAGCCAGCCTGAGCTTTATCCAAAATGAGGAGACCGCCGATGCCGCGGTCAAAGCGGTTCTCGGCATCCTCGCCAGTCGCCTTGAGGAGGGGGAGGCGCGGCGACTGATCGCCAGGCTCCCCGACCCGCTGAGCTACGAGAACCTGCGGGGGCATCAGCAACAGGTCACCGACCTTTCCGTCGACCAGTACTACGGCAGCCTGGCGCGGCAGTTCCGACTCACCCGCGACCAGGCGCAGGTGCTGGCGGTGACCATCCTCCGACTGGTGAAGGAGGCTCTGGATACCGAGGGGATACTCGAGGTTGAAAAATCGCTCCCGGAGGAGTGGTCGGCACTCATCGAGCGGGTATAAGCCGGACCGGGGATCTTTTTCCGGTCGCCGTCGAAAGAGGTTGCACTCAGGGCAAAACTGTTGTACATTTCGCCCCCTTGGGTTAAGGCCCATCTATCGGGGGTGGTAGCTCAGTCGGTTAGAGCGCCGGCCTGTCACGCCGGAGGTCGCGGGTTCGAGCCCCGTCCGCCCCGCCAGAAAATAAAGAGGCGACCCTTTTCCGGGTCGCCTCTTTTATTTTTGCCAATCTGAACCCCATTTTCGTCTCGCCCGCCCAGTTCTCCACCTTTTTCCAGGGTCCGGCCGGCAGCCTCCCGACCAGCGACGCCCCTTTACTCCTTCGCCCTCCGGGTGCCAGCGAGGCTGACTTGGGTGGGGAGCGGGATGGTCAGCCGGCCATCCGGAACGGCAGCAGATAGCGGCCGACCCAGTCGCGGGCGAACTGGTAGGCGGTCCGCCCGCAGCGCTTGCTCTTGTCGTGCGACCACTGGATCGCTTCCATCTGCAGATCTTTGGTCCAGGGGATCTCCACCTGCCGCTGGCGGGCTTCGCGCTCGATGCACAGACGCACCGCCTCGAGATAGCGATCCTGGGAAAAGACGTGGAAAGCGACCCAGAGCCCGAAGCGGTCGGAGAGGGAGATTTTCTCCTCCATCGCCTCGCTCTGCTGCAACTCCCCTTTGACGTACTTGCCACCGAGCAGGTCGCTCTCGTACTCGGGGAGGAGATGGCGGCGGTTGGAGGTGACGTAGATGAGGACGTTCTCCGGGGCGCAGTAAACGGAGCCGTCGAGAGCGCTTTTGAGCATCTTGTAGCCGAGTTCGCCGACCTCGAAGGTCAGGTCGTCACAAAGCAAAATGAAGCGGTACGGCTGCTCCTCGGCGGCGGAGAAGATTTCGGACAGGTAGACCAAGTCCTCCTTCTCGATCTGGATCACCCGCAACCCCTCGGGGGCGAACCGGTTGAGCAACGCCTTCACCAGCGACGACTTGCCGGTGCCGCGCGAACCCCAAAGCAGGGCGTTGTTGGCCGGCAGGCCGAGGAGAAACTGGCGGGTGTTGTTGACCATGATCGTCTTCTGTTCCTCGATGCCGAGCAGTTCGTCGAGGGTGGTGCTGTCGGAATTTTTCACCGGCTCGAGGTAGCCGGAAAAAGAGTGGCGGCGCCAGTTGGCGGCATGGCAGGTGGCCCAATCGATCGGCTTGACCGCCCTCGGGAGGAGCATTTCGACGGAGCTGAGGACGCGCTCCAACTGGGCGATGAGTTCGGGTTTGAGGTTCATGCGGATCTCTTTCTGGGGTGGCAAGGAGGGACAGGCAACATCCCGGGTTGGGCGAGGAGGGGGGCACGGAGCCTCTCCAGCTGGATTGTCGGGGTTGTGTATACCGCCACCCCGGCGCCTCTGTCAAACATAAAGCCTCGTTTACCAGCCGAAATTTCCTGCCGGGCGGAGGAAAGGGGGAAGTCGGGAGCAATCGGCGGGCGGCTGTCGACGAGCGCCTCGCACGCGATTTGCTGGCTTAAGAGACAGATAAAGCTTAAACTGCCAGGCGCGCTGCGGCAGTCGGACCGGCGTCGCAGACATCGGCCGCCGGTCGACACCGGGAACAGGGGGATGCCTTGAACAGAAAAATTTACCTGCTGGATGGGTCGGGCTACATTTACCGGGCCTATCACGGCATTCGCGAGCTCTCCACCGCGAGCGGTCTGCCGACCAACGCCATCTACGGCTTTACCACTTTGCTGCTGAAGCTCCTGCGGGAGGAGCGACCGGCGCAGCTGGTGGTGATCTTTGACCCGCCGCGCGGCGAGACATTCCGCTCACAGCTCTATCCGAACTACAAGGCCAACCGGACGGCGATGCCGGACGATCTGGCCGCCCAGATCCCCTACATCAAGCAGATGGTCCGGGCGCTGAACATTGCCACCTTGGAGGTCCCCGGATTCGAGGCCGATGACGTGATCGCCACCGTCGCCCGCCGCTGCGCCGCCGAGGGGATGGAGGTCACTGTGGTCACCGGCGATAAGGATCTGATGCAGATCGTCGGCGTGGGGATCGGCCTGCTCGATACGCTGAAGGATAAGCGCTCCGGAGTGGCGGAGGTCGAGCAGCGCTTCGGGGTGGTTCCCGAGCGGGTGACCGACATCCTCGGCCTGGCCGGCGACGCCTCCGACAATATCCCCGGCGTCCCCGGCATCGGCGAGAAGACGGCGGCCGAGCTGGTGCAGCGCTTCGGCCCCCTGGAGGAGGTCCTCAAGTGGGGGCACCTGGTCAACGGCCGCAAGCGGCGCGAGGCCCTGCGCACCTATGGCGACCAGGCCCGGCTGTCGAAAGTGCTGGCCACCGTCCGCGACGATGTCCCGCTGGAGCTCTGTCTCGAGGAGCTTGCCCCGGGGATACCGGACCCGGCGGAGCTGCTCCCCCTGCTACAGACGCTGGAATTCGACAACCTGGCCCTGCAGTTCACCCCGCCGAAGCCGGGGGTGGTGGAGGTCTACTGCGACGGCTCGGGGGATGTCCACCAGGGCCCCGGCGGCTACGGGGTGGTCCTTCGCTACGGCACGACGGAGAAAGAGCTGTTCGGCTTTGAGCCGCGCAGCACCAGCCAGCGCATGGAGTTGCTGGCGGCGATCCATGCCCTCGAATCGTTGACCAAACCGTGCCGGGTGCATGTGGTCAGCGACTCGCAGTATCTGGTCCGGGGGATGACCGAATGGCTGGAAGGATGGCTCCGGCAGGGGAAGCTGCAGACCGAAGGGGCGATGGCGAACCAGGACCTCTGGCTCCGCCTGGTCGCTGTCTCCCGCCAGCAGAGCGTCACCTGGGAATGGGTGCGCGGGCATAACGGCCACCCCTTCAACGGCCGGGCCGATGAGCTGGCGAGCAAGGCCCTGAAGCAGGGGCGGGCAGCCGTGGCGCCAAAGCCGCCGCTCGAGGCCGCCACTCAGGCGCCGCCGATCGATTCTCCGCCACCGCCCGCTCCGGCCATTCCCCCGGCGGAGAAGAACCCTATTTCTTTCGAGTGCGAGGAAGACGGGCAGCTCCGACTCTACAGGTAGGGGTTCAGAGCCGCTCCAAGCGCCCCTTTTTTCCCATCAGCCGGGGAAAATGGTCGGGGACCTCGGCCTCGAAGGAGATGGCGCGGCCATCGAAGGGGTGGCGGAAGGAGATCGACCGGGCGTGCAGCGCCAGGCGCGGAGAGCTGTCCTTCTCCCCCCCGTATTTGCGATCCCCCACCAACGGGTGGCCGAGTTCGGAGAAATGGACCCGGATCTGATTCTTCCGCCCGGTCAGCAGAGTGATCTCCAGCAGACTGAACTCTTTCGATTCCTGCAGCACCTTGTAAGCGGTGTGGGAAAGCTTCCCCTGTTGCGGGTCTGGGGTGGAATAGACGTTGTGGGCGCTGTTTTCGGCCAGGTAGCTGCTGATGGTCCCCTCCCGGCTGGCCAGATGTCCGTGCACGATGGCCAGATAGCTCTTCTGCGTGCTGTCCCATCCCCCCTGCAGGGCGGTTTTTGCCGCTTCGGTCTTGGCCAGAAGGAGGACGCCAGAGGTGTCCCGGTCGAGGCGATGGACGATGAACAGCCGGTGGCGCGATTTGGGATTCCCCTTGCGGACGTAGTCGGTGGCCAGAGCGTAGGCGGTCCGTGTCTTGTCCCGCTCCGTCCCCATGGTCAGGAGCCCGGAAGGTTTATCGACCACCAGCAGGTCCCGGTCTTCGTAGAGGATTTTCATCCCCCCCGGCCGGTGCCGGCTGCTGGGACTTTGATTGGCGGCCATGGGCGGATCTCCTCGGCAGTGGCATCGGGGTCTGATCCCAGATTTCTCTCCCCTGAGTGCCCTTTCTTACGTTTTCCGGCGCCATTCGTCAACAGCGAAAACGGCCAAACTCCCGCTTGAAATAGCCGGGACGGTTATACTCTCTCCATGCGACCTTCTTTGCGCCGCCACCGAGCCCTTGCGGTCTTCTTTTTTCTGCTGGCCGCAGGAACTCTCCTGGCCGCGCCCGCCGAGGC
>JACZKF010000371.1 GCA_014860175.1 Desulfuromonadales bacterium
GGGCGGGATGGGGGGAATATCGCAGGAATCGTCGATTTTCCTTTGGTCATCCCGGTGCAAGAGACCCCCTTTATTCAGGAAGCCCATGCGATTATCATCCATGTGATCTGTGAACTGGTTGAAAATGCGATCTTTCCCCCACGTTCTTAGCCATCAGAATCTGATACTCATACGAGGTCGAAGTGCGCCATATTGCCCAAACGAAAGACCGACTGATCGTTGTTGCAAGAAAAACGGCTCATAAAAATTTGGAAACTCCATGATGAAATATTCTGCTTTAGACCTGTCTCAAGTAAAAACCTACTCCATCAAGACCCGCAATAATAAGGTCAACGTCGAAGAACATTTCGCCCGGCCGCTACGGGCCGGAATGTCCCTCGACCAGCTCTTGGCTGCCATGCCGCGCCTGCTCGGTGCCGACAGTCTGCGCGGGGTGGTCGATGCCGTAGTCGAGGCGCGGAAAAAAGGGCGGCCGGTAGTGCTGGCGATGGGGGGACACGTGATCAAGTGCGGCCTGCAGCCGGTGCTGAACGATCTGATCGCGGCCGATGTCATTACCGCCGTGGCGATGAACGGCTCGGCGGCGATTCACGATTTCGAGGTCTCCCTGGTCGGGGCGACCTCCGAGGACGTCGGGGCGGTGCTGCATTCGGGGGATTTCGGGTTTTCCGAGGAGACCGGCGGCGGCATGAACCGCATTCTGAAACAGGCGATAGCCAGCAAGATGGGGTATGGCGAAGCCCTCGGCCGGCGCATCGTCGCCGATTGCCATCCCCACCGGGAGTTCAGCCTGCTGGCGGCCTGCGTCGAGAAGGAGATCCCGGTCACCGTCCACGTGGCGATCGGTACCGATATCATCCACCAGCATCCCGAGGCCGACGGAGCGGTGATTGGTGAGATGACCTTCCGCGACTTCCGCCTGCTCACATCCGTGGTGGCCGATCTCGGCCATGGCGGCGTTTGGCTCAACGTCGGCTCGGCGGTGCTGATGCCGGAAGTTTTTCTTAAGGCCCTTTCCATCGCCCAGAACCTCGGCCACCATGTTGATGACTTTACCACCGCCAACTTTGACATGATCCAGCACTATCGGCCGCTAACCAACGTCGTCAAGCGCCCGACCTCCGGCAGCGGGCGGGGCTACACCCTTACCGGTCATCACGAGATCATGATTCCGCTGTTGGCCGCGGCGGTTCTCGACCGGTTGCAGCGCGACCAGTGAAGAGTGATGGTTAAAACTATGAATTGTTACGATGTGGAAGTTTTTCTCACCCGCTTGGCCGGGATGAAGGCGCTGGTCGTTGGCGATCTGATGCTGGACGAATACCTCTGGGGCAAAACGGAGCGGATCTCCCCCGAGGCGCCGGTGCAAGTGGTCGATATCGCCCGCGCCGATCTGCGCCTGGGTGGTGCCGGCAACGTCGTCAACAACCTGGTTGCCCTCGGCTGTCGGGTCGAGGTGGCGAGCGTCATCGGGCTTGATGACGATGGCCGCCGCCTGCAGGAGATGCTCGGCAGCGTCAGCATCGCCGGTGCTGGCCTGCTGCTCGATCCGCGGCGGACCACCGGTCGCAAGACCCGTATCCTGGCGAGCAACCAGCAGATGCTCCGCTTCGACCGGGAGAGCCGGGAGCCGATCAGCGCCGAATTCGAAACCCGGCTGGTTGCCTTCATCCGCGACTTGGCGCCTGACCTGCAGGTTATCCTCGTTTCCGACTATCTGAAGGGGGTCCTCACCGAGGCACTGCTGCAGGCGATCATCGCCATTGGCCGTGAGCGGGGGATCCCGGTGGTGATCGACCCGAAAGGGAACGATTACCGCAAGTACCGGGGCGCCACCGTCCTTACTCCGAACCGCAAAGAGGCGCAGACCGCCTCCGGCATCGCCATCAGCGATGAGGCGTCGCTGCGCCTGGCGGGCCGCAAGCTGCGCGCCGATCTCGATCTGGAAGCGTTGGTGCTGACCCGCAGCGAAGAGGGGATGACCCTCTTTTTCCGCGATGGGCGCGCAGAGCACCTGCCGACCCAGGCCAGGGAAGTCTACGATGTCACCGGCGCCGGCGACACCGTCCTCTCCTTTCTTGCCGCCGGCCTCGGCTGCGGCTTCTCCCTGTCGGAAGCGGCCCAGCTCTCCAATCTCGGGGCCGGAATTGTTGTTGCCAAAGTTGGCACCTCCACCGTTTCGCCGGATGAACTGCTGGATGCGGCCGCCCACCTGCATCACGACAGCGACCGCAAGATCCGCAGCCGCGAGGCCCTGGTCCGCCTGCTGGAAGGGGATCGGCAGCGTGGCCGGAAGATTGTTTTCACCAACGGCTGCTTCGATCTGCTGCATGTCGGTCATGTCAAGTACCTGCAAAAGGCCCGAAAACTCGGCGATCTGCTGGTCCTTGGCCTTAACTCGGACGCCTCGGTGCGCCGCCTCAAAGGGGCGAAGCGGCCGCTGATCGGCGAAGAGGAGCGGGCCCATATCCTGGCCGCCCTGAACTGCATCGACTACGTGGTGCTCTTCGACGAGGACACGCCGCAGGAGCTGATTGCCGCTCTGCGCCCCGATGTCCTGGTCAAGGGGGGCGATTACACGGCTGAGGGG
>JACZKF010000372.1 GCA_014860175.1 Desulfuromonadales bacterium
GATAATCAATGACCTCTTGCTTAATTACGACCGAATCAAAGCGGCCTCAGCCCCTCCCGGACTGGCCGCCCAATAATCTTCTTGCAGGAGCCTGGAGGAAGCATGTCGCGCTGGGGTAGGGAGCACCCTGGCGGCCGCCCCGGAGGGATAAAAAAATTAAAATCGAGCTATCCCCGGTTACAAAAGGCGGCCAAATCGGCCGCCTTTCATGTTAGGATTAACGCCATTATGACTTCCTACACCCCCATCCTTCTCGAGATCGCCCTTCCCGTCCTGTTGATGCTGGGCGCGGAGCGGTTCGCCGTCACCTGGTTCCTGAGGACGCCCAGCCAGATCGCGTGGGTGCGGCGGCACCGATGGCTTCATCCCAATGCCATCAGCCGGGCCCGGTATCCGATGGGTTTCGTTTCCGTGCTCCTGTTGTACCTGGGCTTCCCGCGGGCCAGTTTTCTCTTTTTCACCTTCTGGATGATCACCGACATCACCGACGGCGACATCGCCCGCAAGTGCGACCTGTACACCGAAGAGGGAGAGACCATCGACCCCCTCTCGGACAAGCTCATGTACCTGCCGATGCTGGCCTATCTCGCCTGGACCGGCTGGCTCGACCCGCTTCTGTTCGGGCTGTTCCTGGCCTTCGACGTCATCGGCCAGGCTTCCCGGTCCTTCATCAAGGTCAAGGCGGCCAACCTGTTCGGCAAGGCCAAGACCTTCCTGGTGGTGGTGCTCCTGATCGCCGTCGGCTTGACCTGGATCTACGGTCCGCTCCCCTTTCTGGGGCGGGCCATTCAGCCACTCCTCGGGATGTGCGTCTTTCTCTCCTTCTGCTCCACCGCCTTCAAACTCATCCCCAACTACTGGTACGCCAACATTCTCAGCCTGATGAACCTGGTGTGCGGACTGGCCGGCTGCTGGGTGGTGCTCACCGGGCGGCCGGCAGTCTATGCGCTGGGGCTCGTCTTTCTGGGCCAGTTTCTCGATCTCTTCGATGGAAGAGCGGCAGAGCGCTGGGGCTCCACCCCCCAAGGGGAGCTGTTCGACGATGTGGCCGACGGAACGAGTTTTGGACTGACCACCGGGCTGGTGGTCGCCGTTTCCTTCGTACACTTCTGGGTGGGGGTGGCGGTCGCCGGACTGTACGTGACGGCCGTCGTCTATCGCCTGGTCCGTTTCCTGGTGGAAAAAAGAAAGGCGGGGATCCCCGGGGGCGTCTCCACCTTCTCGGGGATGCCCTCCCCGGCCGGGGCCCTGCTGGCCGGCACAGCCTGCCTGCTGATCCCCGACGACACGGTTCGGGGCCTGTTCGTAGTTGCCACATCCCTGCTGATGGTCTCCCGAATTCCCTATCAACATTTCGGCCGCGCCATCCTGCCAAGAATCCCGAAAGTCGTGAAGGTCCTGGCGCTTGGCAGTTTTCTCTTTATTCTCGCCTTGGGCGTTCGGCGCGACCATTACACCGTCCCCCTGCTCATCACCTTCACCGCGGGTCTGGTCTACCTGGCTTCACCCTTGTTCTGGAAATCCCCCGCCCGTCCCCCGGGGACTGACCTATAGATTCTGTTTCCAGAGCATGTCCGCGATCATGATTCCGGGATAGGCCATTCCCCGTCTTTAATCCTTTTCGCCTCAATGCCCTCCATGTTGAATGTGACGCTGAAACCACGAGAAAGATCCTCAGCCGTTCTCGCACCGGTCGACCGGTCGGCGAGGACCAATTCACGTTGAAATGGAAATTCTCAGCGGGCGACGTCTCCAGAAGGGGGCACCCGGACGGCTGTTCCGGGGGTAAAATTAGAAAACGTATTGTGTCCCCAATTACATGCAGGAGAATCATCTAAACTGGAAGTAAGGGGGATGGATGAAACATCTCGCCGCGGTCTCAGTTCTGGTTTGGGGCTTGATCTTTGGTGCCGGCAGTGCTTCGGCAATGCGGTGTGGCAACCAGCTTGTGCTCATCGGCGATCGGTTCTATGACGTCCTGAACAAATGCGGCGAACCCGATGCAAGGGAAGAACGGCCGGAGAGGCGCTATTTCAGAGTCTTTCGGGAGGGAAGGTTTTTCGAGGTGCTTCAGGAAGTCACCATTGAGGAATGGACCTACAATCTCGGCCCGAGTATGTTCATCCGGATCCTGCGATTCGAGAACGGCCGTTTGGTGGAGATTGAAATGGGGGAATACGGATACTGAACTCTCCCCTTCGACTCCGCTCGGGGGGGCTGTTCGGGGTCTTTCCTGCCATACGGTCGTGGACCTGATCGTCAGGGCCGGTTGATCCGCGCCGAGAGAACTCGTAACCTTGGAAGTGCGATCTGTTGAACGTCCCTGAGCGCACGCATTACCCGCAGTACGTCCCGACAGGAGCTGTTATGTGCCAGTTGCTCGCCATGAACTGCAATGTTCCTACCGACATCTGCTTCTCCTTTACGGGCTTTCGCAAACGCGGCGGTGAGACCGATATTCACCGGGACGGCTGGGGGATCGGCTTTTTCGAAGGGAAGGGGGCCCGGCTGTTTCTCGACCCGCAGCCCTCCGCCCACTCCCCTGTCGCCGAACTCGTCCGCACCTATCCCATCCGCTCGCTGAACGTCGTCGCCCATATCCGCAAGGCGACGCGAGGGATGGTCAGCCTGGAGAACACCCACCCCTTCATCCGCGAGCTGTGGGGGCGTTACTGGATCTTTGCCCATAACGGCCATCTGCCGGGGTTCCTGCCGCCACTCGACGGGAGCGTCACCCCGGTGGGGGACACCGACAGCGAGCGCATCTTCTGCTGGATGCTGCAGAGCCTGCGGCAACAGTTCGGCCACCAGGCGCCGCCGCCGGCCGCGCTCTTCACCGCCCTGCGGGATCTTACCCTGGAGTTCGCGGGACTGGGGATCAGCAATTATCTGCTGTCCAATGGCGACATCATGGTCGCCCACTGCTCGACCCATCTGAGCTATATCATCCGCCAGGCGCCGTTTCGGGAAGCGCACCTGGCGGACGAGGCCGTCACCGTCGACTTCAGCCTCCTGACGACCAGCAACGACCGGGTCGCCGTTATCGCCACCCTGCCACTGACCGACAACGAGGCGTGGGTGGGGATGCTGCCGGGGACGCTCTGGATGTTCCACGACGGCGACGTGGTCGCCCAGGCCGACACCATCGCCAGCCCGGTCGCCTCCATGGAGGAGGCCGAGGGGATGGAGGCTCCTCAGCCGCCGGCTCCGGGCACCTCGAACTGGTAGGTTCCACCATGCGCCAGATAATGACCCCGCGACTTCCAAGAAATCAGAAGGGGGCTAGGCGCAGCACTTCTTGTACTTGCTGCCGCTGCCGCAGGGGCAGGGGTCGTTACGCCCGACCTTGTTTGAACTCAGCGGCTGTCCCTTTACCGGCGTCCCTTCGGTGAAGAGCCAATGCTGGTCCTGGCGCTTGAATTGCGCCCGCTCGTGATGGCTGCGCAGACCGTCTTTGTCGCGATAACGGGCGATGAACTCCACCTCCCCCTCGTCGTCCTTCGCCCCGCCCCTGGCGGTTTCGACGATCTCCAGGCCATGCCAGTCGGACTTCTCGGCCCAAGTGCGGGTCCCCTGGTGATCGTACCCCTGGCGGTGGTCGGGGTGAGTGCTTGCGAAGAGAAAATCGATCTCGACTTTCACGTGGGCCGCATAGCGCGCCCGCATCAGCTGCTCGGCCGTTTCGGCCATTTTCTTCCCGGTGACGATCGGTTCGCAGCAGGCGGCATACTCGGCGCCGGATCCGCAGGGGCAGCTGTTCACAGTGAATTCTCCTTCGGAAGAGGGGCTTATTATCGTGGCGGCCCTTCGACTCCGCTCAGGGACCGCTTGGTGAGGGGGTCGAAGAGATACTCCAGCCCGTTGATCTTGATTTCCAAGACGGCTGCCAGCATACTCCCCAACTTTCCTTCCGGAAACCCCTGCCGGGCGAGCCAGAGGACATAATGCTCGGGGAGATCGATCAGCCGCATCCCCGCATGTTTTCCGAAGGGCATGCGCATCTCGGCCAGTTCCAGCAGGGCCGCGTGATCGAAGGGGAGGGGCTGTTCCATCGGGTTCCTTTGCGGCGAGGTGTGCATTCTGGCGCGTGGTTTCGAACCGGTCGGATCCGTCGGTGCTGAACATTATCATGACTCGCACGAATTCAACCTGTCCATTTTTTCATTCGAGAGGATCTTCGTCCCTCGAAGCGGTCCCTGAGCGAAGTCGAAGGGAGTGGCCATCCCGGCACCATTCTGCAATAATCCCCGCCATGCAGACCATCCACGACGAAATCGTCCGGCACTTGCCGAGCCATGGTGAAACCCGCCGTCTCTTTCACGGCCGCGGCCGCTGCTTTCCCGGCTATGACGACCTGGTGATCGACTATTTCTCGCCGGTGGTCATGGTGGTCCTGTATCGCCCACGGCCGCAGCTCTGGCTGGAGGAGTTGACGCAACTGCTCGGGGCGGCGCTGCCGGACCAGCCCCGGGCGATCCTGCTGCAGGAGCGTTTTTTGCCCAATGCGCCGAGCCGGCTGCTGCAGGGCGATTTGCCGGAAACCATGGATGCCCGGGAGGCGGGATTGTCTTTCAGGCTGCGTCTCGGCGAAGCACAGAATATCGGTTTTTTCCCGGACATGGCGGTCGGGCGCAGTCTGGTCCGCGAGCGCGCGGCCGGCCGACGGGTGCTGAATCTTTTTGCCTACAGCTGCAGCTTTTCCGTCGCCGCCCTGGCCGGCGGCGCGACCCAGGTCGTCAATCTCGACATGAACCGTGGGGCGCTGGAATTGGGCAAGCTCAATCACCGGCTCAACGGTATCGACCTGCGCCGAGCCAGCTTCCTGCCGCTCGAATACTTCCGCAGCCTCTGCAAGCTGCGAAAGATTGGCCCCTTCGACCTGGTGATTTGCGATCCACCGGCATCGCAGGGAAAAAGCTTCACCGCCGAGCAGCACTGGCCCAAGCTGGTCCGCAGCCTGCCGGATCTGGTCGCCCCTGGCGGTGAAATCCTGGCCTGCCTCAACGACCTGAATCAGGGTCCGGACTATCTCGACCAGCTGCTGAGGGAGACTTTCCCGGCCGCGGAAAACCTCGGTCTCTATCGACCCGGGGCCGACTTTCCCGACGCCCATCCCGACTGCAGCGTCTCCATTCACCACTACCGCTTGCCCAAGAAACGCTAGTTAGGGTTCTTTCTCTTCCCCGTCGCCCTCCGGGGTCGTACCCGGAACGATCCCCAGCAGCTTCGCCCGGCGTCGCCAGTGCCGCCGGCCGCCGGCCGCCGCTCCCCTTCAGCTGTGTCGCTCATGTTTCCCTCCTCGACTTTTCACCAGTATCCAAGAATAGCTGTCTTCTGCAAGCGAGCTTTTTCCCGACTAAAATCTTTTACCTATACCACCTTTTGCGTCTCGGCCAAGCTCCCTCTGGGACTCAAGCTTGCCGGTCTCGCCCACCCCCCTTGACAGAGGGACGAGGGCTGTTATTGGTGTCCACAGGTGGATTCAGGAGAGCTAATCTGCCCGCCCGGACTGTCGTGGTCGCTCTGTCGCGCCCACGGGAACACCAGCCTCCATCAGCCTTCATTGGAGTCCCGCTTAAAAGGAGATTAGACCATGAGAAAATTTCTTGCCGGCCTGATCATCACGGGAGGATTGATCTTCCTGGGTATCCCGGTACAAGCCCTGACGATCTTCCAAGGAAATCTCCAGGGCTCCCAGGAGGTGCCTTCCGTTTCCAGCCCCGCCACCGGTCTGGTGCTGGTCGTCCTCAACGATGCGGAGGACAGCTTGATGATCTCGGCCCATTTTTCGGATTTGCTGGCGTCCCAAACCGCCGCGCATATTCACGGTCTGGCACCCCGCGGCGAAAACGCCACCGTGCGGATTATCACGCCGTCTCTCCCCCTGGGCAACCTCTTCGACTTCAGAATTGATATTCCGGAGATGCTGCCCGGCCTTCCCGACCTCACCAGAGCGGAATTCGTCCAGGGAATGAAAGAAGGGCTGACCTACTTCAACGTTCACACCGAGCAGTTCCCCGCCGGCGAGATCCGCGGGCAGCTCGATCCCATTTCCGCGGCCACGCCCGTTCCCGAGCCCGCCTCTTTGCTCCTGCTCGGGCAGGGCATCGCCGGCATTGCCGTCTGGGGTTGGCGGCGTGGCCGGCGGAACAGCCAAGCCTCATAACGCAGGCATTCAAAGAAGGTCGGGAATCCGCCAAGGCGATCGCGTCCGGCGAAATCCGGGGACACCCTGAATCCCCAGTCCAGGAACAAAAAAAGGCCGCCGGTCATTCCTGATCGGCGGCCGGACCGGTTGCTGGCGGCGGCCTTTCCGGCCGCAAAAAACCTCGGCCTCTATCGACCCGGGGACGACTTTCCCGACGCCGATCCCGACTGCAGCGTCTCCATTCACCACTACCGCTTGCCCAAGAAACTCTAGTCCAAGGCTTGCAGGCGCTAAGGTTCTTTCTCTTTCAGTGTTCCAGGATATCTGTCTCCTCCAGTCGGATTGGCCGGTGCCTTTTTCGGCCCTCCCTTCAGCCTGCGATCTTTGTCTCCGCCCCTCTTCCCACCACCGCAATGGTCAGCCGCGAAATACAGACCAGACGGTCGCGTTCGTCGGTGATGCGAATTTCCCAGACCTGGGTCCTCTGCCCCAGATGCACCGGCCGCGTCTCGCCAACGACCCAACCTGAACGGACGGGGCGCAGATGGTTGGCATTGATTTCCAGCCCGACACATCCCCCCATGAAGCCTTCCCGGTTTTTTACCAGATTGGCGGCGACGCTCCCCAGCGTCTCGGCCAGGGCGACGGAAGCACCGCCGTGCAGTAACCCCGCCGGTTGGATGGTGCGCTCGTCCACCGGCATCCGGGCGCGCAGAAAATCGGGGCCGATTTCCGTGAATTCCATGCCGAGATGCCCGGCCAGGTTCCCTGCGGTTACGGCGTTGAGCTCCGCCAGCGTGTAGTGCCGGCTCCATAGCATTTTTTTGTCTGCCATTGCATGTATCCCTTCCGGTTGAATTATCGAGTTGCTTCCCTGCCGACCTCGGAGTCGAGTTCGCCTTACGTCACCTGCAAGATCAGCAGCGGTCCGTCGGGGACGACGGCCCAGCGGGCCTCATTGCCGAAGCGCGCCAGCAGTTGGCTGACTGCATCCTCGATGACCGGGACGGGCGTGAAATGAAAGCGCCTCAACGTTTCGGCATCGATGCCGTGGGTGTGGATCCAGACTTCGTTTTTCAGCATCACCTGATAGGTCTCCTGCGCGCACCACTGATCCGGAATGAAGAACTCCTTGCGCAGCAGCTTCTCGATGAAGATGGCCGGCGAGGTGGCGTGCTCGAAGACCTCCCGGTACTCTTCGCTGCCGAACCCTTCCCAGCATTCGCTGGCGATGAGGATCACCCCCCCTTCGCGGGTGGCCGAGGAGACCCCCGAAAGCCCTTTGGCGGTCTGGTAGAGGTTGCAGTCCAGAGGGGCGCCGCTGTTGGTGGTCACCACGAAGTCGAGGGGGGCGTCGAGGGTGCGGATGCAATGGCGGGAGAGAAACGCCACCCCCTTCAGGTGCGCCTGCACCGGGTGGCCGGCGAAGACGCCGGTCACCCGTTTGCTGGTATCGAGGGTGACGTTGACGATGAAGTCGGCGCCGGCCTGGGCCATGACCGCCAGGCCGGCGGCGTGGAAGGGATTCCCCTCCAGCACCCCATAACGGGTCTGGGGGTGCGCCACCATCTCCGGACCGTGCATGAACTCCAGCGTCTTCACCGACGAGATTCCCGGCAGAATCGCCTTGCGGCCGCCGGAGAAACCGGCCCACATGTGCGGCTCGATGAAGCCGGTGAGGATCTTCAGATCGGCATTCACGTAGTGGCGGTTGACATAGGCGGCGACCCCGTCGCCGATCTCTCCGACCCGCACCATCTCCTCCTCTTTATTTGAGAAGTGATTGAGGATCCGGTAGCGCGTCGCGACCTCCTCCCCCACCAGCCGCTTCAGCTCGTCCCCTTCGTTGGGGCGGTGAATGCCGGTGGCGATAAGAATGGTGATCTTCTCCCGGGGGATGCCCGCCCCCTCCAGTCGGGCGGTGATCAGCGGCAGCAACAGCGCGTTGGGGACCGGGCGGGTGCTGTCGCTGATGACGATCACCGCGTCCTGTTTGCCGCGGGCCAGCTCCGCCAGCCCCGCCGAGGCGATGGGGCAGGCCAGTGCCTGTTCGACGGCGGCCTCGGGGTCGGCCAGCGGCGGCGCATCCTGCGGGTAGAGGACGCCCTGGAAATTCGGCGTCTCGGGGAGTTCCAGGTCAAGACCTTTGCTGCCGTACTTGAGATGAACGCGCATGGTTTCCTCCTGAGTGTGCCGAGTCTATAACATCGCTCATGCCCTCGAGTTTTTAAATAGTATCCCAGAAGATCGGTCTCCTGCATCCCTCCATGCGGTTGCCGAGGATCGAGGAACCCCCGGCCTCAGGCTTGACTTCCGGCCCTTGACCTGAGACAAATTGTACTACATTAAAGAGGTGCCCATGGCAATACGACGCACGACACGCGAGTTCCCTTACTCCGGGGAGATCTGGCCCATAATCGAGAGTTGGGCCGCCCAGACCGGCTTCGTCAGGCGGGAGAAGGGGGCGGACCGGCGACTTTAGCGCAAGGGTGGGGGGCTCCTGATGGCTCCGGCTTTTTTGGAGATCCGGCAGGAGGGGGGTAACGTCACCCTGGAGGCCTGGGTTAAGGCCGACGCTCTCCTGATCGTGAGCTTTCTCGCCGGCCAGAAGCCTGAAATGGCCATCGGAGCGGGGGGGCTGACCGCCGCCGTCCCCCGCAGAAGGGCTCGCGATGCGATCAATCCACTGCTCGAGCGACTGGGACAGCCGCCGGTCGTCTGAGCCTTCTCCGCCGCAGATCAGGGCCAATCTGGCCGACCTGGAACAGCGCTGCAAAGAGCGGAAGAGTTGGATGCCATGCCTGAAAACCGCCATCGCCAGGAGCTGACGAGCATCTTTGCCGCCGGTCTCGAACGGGTGAATCCCTATACCATGATCGGCCGCCAAGTGCGACTGGCCGGAGACCGCCTGACGGTGAGCACGGAAACGGCCCCCCTCGAGGTCGACCTTGCCGACTTCGACCGGATATTGCTGCTCGGCGCCGGCAAGGCTTCGGCGCCGATGGCGCGGGCCTTCGAGGAGCTGCTCGGGGAGCGCATCGCCGATGGCCTGGTCTGCGTCAAGGAGGGTCACGGCGAGCCGCTGGCCCGCGCCCGCCTCGCCGAAGCTTCCCACCCGGTGCCGGACCGGCGCGGCCTCGAGGCTGCCCGGCAGATGGCGGCGCTGGCCCGGCTGGCCGACGCCCGCACCCTGGTCATCACCTGCATCTCCGGCGGCGGCTCGGCTCTGCTCCCGTCCCCCCTGGACGAGCCCTTCTCCGGCGGCCGGGTGACCATCTCTCTCGCCGACAAGCAGGCAACCACCAGCGCCCTGCTTCGCTGCGGCGCCGACATCCGCGAGATCAACTGCGTGCGCAAACACATCTCCGGCATGAAGGGGGGGCGCTTCCTGCAGCTGCTGGCGCCGGCGCGCAGTCTCAATTTCATTCTCTCCGATGTCATCGGCGACGATCTGGGGAGCATCGCCTCGGGGATGACCAGCGCCGACACCACCTCTTTTGCCGACGCTCTCGCCATCATCGAGCGCTACCGGCTGCGCGACGCCATCCCGGCCGGCGTGTTGCGGGCGCTGGAACTGGGGGTCGCCGGCGACTTGCCGGAGACCGTCAAGCCGGGCGATGCCGTGCTCGGCCGGACCGACAACATCCTCCTCGGCACCAACCGTCAGGCGCTGCAGGCGGCCGGCGCCCGGGCGCGGGAACTGGGTTACCAGGTCCAGCTGCTGTCGGCCCAGATCGCCGGCGAGGCCAGGCATGTAGGGAAGATGCTGGCCGACATCGCCCGGGATGTGGCGGTGAGCGACATGTTCCTGGCCAAACCGGCCTGCCTGCTGGTTGGCGGGGAAACGGTAGTAACCCTGCAGGGGGGCGGCAAGGG
>JACZKF010000034.1 GCA_014860175.1 Desulfuromonadales bacterium
ACTTGGAATCGGCTACGGCCAAACCATTTCGCAACCTTATATCGTCGCGGAAATGACCCGGCAGCTTCAGCTCACACCCTCCTCCAGGGTACTCGAGATCGGAACCGGCTCGGGCTATCAGGCGGCGGTGCTGGCAGAAATCACTTCCCAGGTCTACAGTGTCGAAATTATTGAACCGTTGCTGGACAGGGCCCGAAAGACCCTGCAAAAGACCGGCTATCAGAAGATTCATCTGCGTCACGGCGACGGGTACTACGGGTGGCCCGAGGCCGCACCTTTTGATGGCATCATCGTTACCTGCGCAGCCGGTAACATACCTCCGCCCCTGATGGAACAGCTCGCGGTCGGCGGCAGGATGCTCATCCCGATCGGCAAGAGATTCGGCACCCAGTACCTGATCCTGGTAACGAAGGACCACGACGGATCGATCTCAAGCAGAAACCTGATGGCAGTGCGCTTCGTTCCCCTTGTCAGGAAATAACCCGATGAACCCCCTCGGCTATATCCGCATGCGGGTCACTGTTTTCCTGGTTTCTCTGGTCACCATCATCGTGGAAATAGCCCTGATGCGCGAGCTGGCCCTCAGGTTCTGGGAACATCTGGCCTGGCTGGTAATCAGTATCGCCCTTCTCGGCTTCGGTATCAGCGGTACGCTGCTGGTGCTGCTCCAGCGCCTCTCCCGGTTGGCCAACCGAACACTGCGCTACACCTCCCTGCTCTGCCTGGCGTTGAGTATTCCGCTGTGCCTGAGGCTCGGCGACGCTGTCGACCTCGATCTCGTTCAAATGGTGTGGCAGCCGGCCCAGTTCTGGAAACTCGGAATGCTTGAACTCGTGTTCGCCATGCCATTCATTTTCGGCGGGATGTACATCGGACTGGCACTTCAGGATGAACCGGCGCGAGTGCCGGCCCATTATGGCGCCAGTTTCATCGGCTCGGCACTGGGCGGTCTCCTGGTTCTGCCCGCGCTTTTCGCGTTTTCCCCACGCATAATCATGCTCGGCTCTTCTGCCGCAATCCTGGCAGCGGCACGGTTCGAGGCCCGGGATACAATGAGAGCGGCAGGCTGGCTTTTTTCAACGATCCTGCTGGCGGTCATGATCTGGCAGCTACCGCTGACCCCGCCAATCTCCGCCGACAAAGATCTCCCCCAATTGACGGCCATGCCCGGAAGTGAAATTGTCGCCCGGCGAACCGGGCCCCAGGGTCTGGTACAAATCGTCAGGGCTCCGGCCTATCATGGTGCGCCCGGTCTCTCACTGGGCAACTCGGAACCGCTGCCCGAACAGCTCCTGGTAACCCTCGACGGCCACCTTGTCGGCAGCCTCTACGGGAACGACGCTAACGCCGATTTCGCTTTTCTGGACAATACCACCATGGCCCTGGCCTACCGGTTGAACAATCATTCCCGGGTGTTGATCGGCGCTGAGGCAGGAACCGCCCAGGTTAGCCTTTCTCTGTATCACGGCGCCAAAGAAATAACCGCCCTGGCCGTCAACAGCTCGCTGGCAAAACTTAAAATAGACGAGATGTCTCCATCTATCGGCCATCTTTACCGCCGCCCGGAAGTGTCGTT
>JACZKF010000373.1 GCA_014860175.1 Desulfuromonadales bacterium
CCCAAGGGGCCGCGTCACCAGCTGAAAGAAGGGGTGGCCCAACTGGCCCGGCTATCGTGCCGGCCGGTCATCCCGATGTCCTTCGCCTGCAGCCGCGGGCACCGGTTCGCTTCCTGGGACCGCTTCTTGCTTCCGTACCCCTTCGGCCGTGGCATCTTCGCCTTCGGCGAACCGGTGAGATACCAGCCGGGGGAAGCGGCCGAGCTGTTCCAGGCTCGCCTGCAGGCAGCCATGGAAGCCAATGAGCGACGGGCCCGCAGCCGTCTGGAGGAGTTGGGCCTTTGCGCCGTCTGACCTACTTTTTCTACGACCTGGTGTTGCTCGCCTCGGCGGCCGGCCTGGTCCCGTACTATCTGTATCGAGGGTGGCGGTTTGGCAAGAGTCGCCGCGGCATCCGTGAGCGGCTCGGTTTTTTCCTCCCCGACCGCCTCGACCCCCTGAGCGGTCGGTCGGTGATCTGGATCCATGCCGTCTCCGTCGGGGAGACCCGGGCCGCCATTCCATTGGTCAAGGCGCTTAAGCGCCAGTTCCCCGAGCACGCCCTGGTGGTCTCCAATGTCACCGAGACCGGCCATGCGGTGGCCCGGGAAATCGTCGAAGCCGACCTCTGCCTCTTCTTCCCCTTCGACCTGTCGTGGGCGGTGCGGCGGGTGCTGCGCCAGGTCCGCCCCTCGCTGATCGTCATCGTCGAGACGGAAATCTGGCCCAATTTTGTCCGCTTCGCCCGCCGTTTCGACATCCCGGTGGTGCTGGTCAACGGCCGCATCTCGGATCGCTCCTACCCGCGCTATCGGCGGGTTCGGCGACTGATCCGACCGGTGCTGGAACAGTTCACCGCCTTTTGCATGCAGACGGCCCAGGATGCCGAGCGGGTCCGGCAGTTGGGGGGGCCGGCCGAGCGGATCGAAGTCACCCGCAATCTGAAATTCGACATGCAGGCGCCGGCCGAGGGGCTCGACCGGGCGGCGCTGCGCGATAACTTCCGTCTGCCGGCGGACGGCTCCGTCTGGGCGGTCGGCAGCACTCACCCGGGGGAAGAAGAGGTGGTGGCCGAGGTCTACCGCCGGCTCCTGGAGGAGGGGCAACAGCTGACGCTGGTGCTGGTCCCCCGGCATCCGGAGCGCGCCCGGCTGGTCGCCGGCATGCTGGCAGAGCGCCGGTTTGCGGTCACCTTGCGCACCCGCCTTGGCGAACGCACCGAGCCGCTGCGGCCGGGGGAGATCCTGCTGGTCGACACTCTCGGGGAGATGCTCAAGGTCTATGCCGCCGCCGATCTGGTTTTTCTGGGGGGGAGCCTGATGCCGATCGGCGGCCATAATGTGCTCGAAGCCGCCTTGCTGCGCCGGCCGGTGATCTTCGGGCCGCATATGAGCAACTTCCGGGAGATCGCCCGCCTGCTGCTGGAAGCCGGCGGCGGCATTCAGGTGGAGGATGCCGAAGGGTTGCACGGCGCGGTCGCTCAGCTGCTCAACCAGCCGGAGTTGCGCCAGCGCATGGGGGAGGGGGGGAATGGCCTGTTGCAGCAAAACGCCGGCGCCACCCGACACACCATCGAGGTGCTGCGGCGGGCACTGAATCTCTCGCCATGACGCGGTGGCTTTCCTGGCACCGGCGGCTGACCGGCCCCGCCCCGCTGGGGTGGACCGAGCGGCTGCTGCTGGCCTTGCTCATTCCGGCCGGCTGGCTCTACGGAGTGGCCGGTCTGATCCGGCATCGGCTCTATCGGCTGCAGCTCCTCTCCAGCTACCGGGCGCCGGTACCGGTCATCTCCGTCGGCAACCTGGCCGCCGGCGGCACCGGCAAGACACCCACGGTCGATTATGTGCTAAAATTCCTCCTTGCCCAGGGGCGCAACGTCGCCGTGGTGAGCCGGGGGTACGGCGGCCGGGGGGTTCCCGGCGGTATCGGGGTGGTCAGTGACGGTGCCGGGCCGCTGCTGGCGCCGGAGCAGTGCGGCGATGAGCCTTACCTGCTCGCCCTGCGCAATCCCCAGGCCAAGGTGGTGGTGGCGCCACGCCGGCGCGAAGGGGTGCGGCTGGCCGTCGAGCGCCTCGGGGCCGAGGTGGTCCTCCTCGATGACGGCTTCCAGCACCTGGCGGTAGCCCGGGATCTCGATATCGTGCTGCTCGACGGGGAACGTCCCCTCGGCAACGGACATGTTTTGCCGGCGGGGATCCTGCGGGAATTCCCGACTGCCTTGCAGCGAGGCCACCTTTTTGTTCTCACCCGCTCAGCGGATAAAAAGCCGGCTTTGCCGCCTCTTCCCGGTCCGGTTCTGCACAGCCGTCACCAGTTGGCCGGGGCGGCGGTCGACCTCCATGGTCAGGTGGTTCCCCTGACCGAGCTGGTCGGCCGGCGCGGCGTCGCCTTTGCCGGCATTGCCGATCCCGAACGGTTCTTTGCCAGTCTGCGCAGCGCCGGGGTGGAGCCGGTGGCTACCCTCGGTTTCCCCGATCATGCCGCTTATGATCAGCGGCTGCTGGCCAGGCTGCATTCCGCCGCGACCGGGGCCGATTATCTGATCACTACCGAGAAGGATGCGGTCAAGCTGCGGCCGGGAGAGTTCTCCATCCCCTGCTACCGGGTGCCGCTGGAGCTGGCGCTGCAGGAGGCTGGCAAACTAGAGGAAATTCTGCAAACCGTACTTGCCAAGAGAGGGACCCATGGGCATTTCCCGCGAACTGCTTGAGATTCTGGCCTGCCCCAAATGCAAGGGGGAGGTCGTGCTGCGGGCGGACGGGGCGGCTATTCTCTGCCACGCCTGCCAACTGGCTTACCCGATCCGTGACGACATCCCGGTGATGCTGATCGATGAGGCGGAAAAGATCGGTGAAGAGTGAACCTTTCGTGGACTTCCTGGACTTTGCGGACGTTGTGGACCCTTGCCGTTGAAGCTTGAACCGTCTGCCATAGAGCGCATCCTGGTGCGGGCCGTCAACTGGATCGGCGATGCGGTGATGACCACCCCGGCCCTGGGGGCCATCCGGGCCAGCTTTCCGCAGGCCGAGATCACGGTGGCGGCCAACCCGCTGGTGGCCGAACTGTTTCGGGTACACCCCTATTGTGACCGGGTGCTGGTCTACGATAAACAGGGGAAATACCAGGGGTGGAAAGGGGTGCTGCGCTTCGCCGGCGAACTGCGCCGGCAGCGCTTCGATCTTGCCATTTTGCTGCAAAACGCCATTGAGGCGGCTCTGCTCGCCACTTTGGCCGGCATCCCCCGCCGCGTGGGTTACCGTACCGATGGCCGTGGCCTGCTCCTGACCCATGGGGTAGCAGTGGGTGAGGCCGAACGGCGCCTGCATCACACCGAGTATTACCTGCGGATGCTGGAACAGGTCGGCATCGTCGGTGGGGACCGGCGGCAACGTCTCGCCTGCACTCCGGAGGAGCTTGCCTGGGGGCGGCAAACCCTCGGCCCGGGCGACTGGCTGGCCATCAATCCCGGCGCCGCCTACGGCTCGGCCAAGCGCTGGATCCCCGGCCGCTTTGCCGAAGTGGCGGATGGGCTGGCGGCCGAGTTCGGCCTGCAGGTGGTGCTGACCGGCGGCCCCGGCGAGGCCGAGATCGGCCGGGACATCGAAGCGGCGATGCGGCAGCCGCCCCGCAACCTGATCGGGAGCACTTCCGTACGGCAGTTGATGGCCCTGCTGGCCAACTGCCGGCTGATGGTTACTAACGATTCCGGCCCGATGCACGTGGCGGCCGCCTTC
>JACZKF010000035.1 GCA_014860175.1 Desulfuromonadales bacterium
ACAACCGAGTTTTACGGTTTTCGGTGGCTATAGCGCAGGGGCCACACCTGTTCCCATCCCGAACACAGAAGTTAAGCCCTGCCGCGCCGATGATACTGCATGGGTAACTATGTGGGAAAGTAGGTCGCCGCCGAAATTAAACTGAAAATCCCGCCTCTTCTGAGGCGGGATTTTTTTTGTCTTAACTCCCCAAACTCCCCAATTGATTTTTCCCCCCACTCTTCTGCCTTTTTAGCTACTCCCAAATCAAAATTCGCTGGTTACCAAAACCGCTCCGCGTCGACACCTCTGCACTGGCCGGCGTGTTCAGGCCGCAGGATTGAGGCGCCCGCGTTTCAGTTGGTAAATGATCCCCACTTTTTCCATCGCCAGGACAGCGTGATGGGCGAGTTGGATGAGAAAGTTGAGTTCAGGCTCACCGAAGGGGTCTTCTTTCTGGCGACCGGAGATGAGGACCAGCCCGAGGAGTCGGTCATGGCGCCGCAGTGGGGCAGCCAGAAGTCCGGGGGAGCTCAGCAACTGGTCGCGCTCCCAGTCGGTGACCTCGGCGGCCAGGCCGTCCGGGAACGGGCCGGGGAGTACGACCGGCTGTCCGCTTTGGGCCAAGGTCAGGATCAAGCCGGAGGGAAGCCCCTGACTATAGGCCCGGCAAGCCTCTTGAGCGATCCCTTCGCCGATTTTCAGCGCCAGTTGATCGCCGCTGCGGTCGAACAGGGCCAGCAGCCCGCGGTTGGCGTGCAGTTCGGCCATTGCGCAGGCAAGGAGTTCGCGTAACAACGGCTCGATCTCGACCGTGACAGCCAGCTTTTCGACCGATTTGTTTAAGGCTTGCATCATTTTATGCGCCCGCTGGAGGGATCGGTTCTGCTGCTCCAGTTCCCTGAGCAGTTGCTGATTCTCCTGGCGCAGCTGAATCTGGCGGAATGCCCGCTCAATGGCGTTGAACAGGATCTCCCCGGTGTCGATTGGGCGAACGATAAAATCGTAAGCGCCTAAGCGCAAGGCCTGCAGCAGGTTGAAGGAGGAGGCATTGTGGGTGATCAGGATGATCTCCACTTCCGGAGATACCTCTTTGATCGTCTTCAGCAGATAGAGGCCGCTTTTGGCCGGCAGTTCCGACTCAGTCAGGACCAAGTGGATCGTCCCCTGCCGCAGCAGCTGCAGCGCCTCCTCGCAAGAGGCGGCCTCCAGGGTCTGGATATCCCGTTCCAGCAGGAGGTTTGTGAGTTGATTGCGCCTTTCATCGGAATGATCTACCACCAGAATCTGTTTGCTCATCTACTCCCCTCCCCCATGCTGGCCGGCTACCTGCCAACCACCAACCACTTAATCCCCGCTGCTGATGGTACAGATTTTCATGCTAGCGGTCAAACGCTTCCACCGAGGTTGCAGCTGACACGAAAAGGTCAGTAAATTTCCGGCCGATCACCTCTGCGGCGCTTCGCGTAGAAGGAAACAAGAGCGAACACAATGCCGGCAAGCATGGAAGTGGCGCCGGCCGCGGCCAGAGGCCATCCGGGGTCGAGGGTGATGGTGAACAGTCCGAAGGGACGATAGAGCGGCTCCAGCGGCCGCAGGTCAACGCCGGCGACAGCCAGAGCCGGCGGCGCCGGCTCCTCGGAAGGGAGATACCAGCCTTGCCACGGTACGGCGGCGGAGGAATGGAGCTGGAGCAGAAAAGCTGGGCGGCCAGCAGACTCACCTCTCTGGATGACTTGGCCACCTGGGCGCCGGGTGGCGTTCGGATAGATGGCAAGTACCCGCAGCTCTCCCCCTCCCGGGATCTCCAGTCGGCTGCCGGGGGTAAGGTGAACCGTCCCCAGCGGCGGGAACAGAGTTCGAAAGCCGACGACCTGCTGGCCAAAGGAGAGGGGGATCACCACCAGGGAGCGTTGGAGGAGCGGGTGATTGGTGCGGGCGACCTTGCGGGTAAGGACCGTATCTCCACGCAGCAGGCGCAGATCGGCAATGATGTCGATCTGCCGCCCCTTGGCCAAGACCGGCTCGAGCGTCTCCAACTGCAGGTAGTGGCCGCTCATCCCTGGCACCGGGATCGTCTGGCCGATGGTTATCCGCACCCCTTCGGTGCGCAAACCGGAGATGCTTCCCCACAGGTAGCCGATCAGGAGCAGGACGAAGCCGAGGTGCACCAGGTATTCACCTGTTTTGCGCCAGCGGCTGCGCAGGTTGAGCAGCCAATCGATAAAACAGCAAAGCGTGTTAAAGCCCAGGAGGACCAGCAGCAGGCCGGCCACCGGGACCCACCAGGTGTGAGATGGGGCCTGGGATCCGAGGCTGCGCCACCAGGCGAGCAACGGGAGTTGGTCCATCGGCCCGAACAGGCGCGGATAGGCCGGGATCAGCAACGACCCGCCGATCATCACCATCGTCCCCGTGGAGGCGAGAACGATCGCCAGTTTGAGAGAGCAGCAAAAGCGCCAGAGCCGTTGGCCGAACATACTACTCCAGGGGGTGATTGCTGCTAAGCAGCAGGCCAATGCCGAGGTAGGTGAACAGGACCACCCCGAAGCCGGCGATGGAGAGGATGGCATAGCCGGTCCCCTGCCAGCGCCGGACAAATTTGGCGTGGCACATGCCGGAATAAAAGAGCCAGACCAGAAACGACCAGACCCCTTTGATGTTCCAGGAAAACCAGTAACCCCAGGCCACCTGGGCCCAGATGCTGCCAAACAGCATGCAGAGGGTGAAGCAGGCAAAACCGAGAAAGATCGCTTCTTCATTCAACCGGCGCAATTGCGCCAGGGGGGGCAGTCGTGAAGTACCGGTCCGACGCTGGAGCAGGTAGAGAACCCCGAGGGAAAAGGCCATGGCAAAAAAGGCATAACCGACAAAGGAGAAGGCGACGTGCAGGGTAAATAGCGGCGTATCGAGGGCCGGAATCAGGGGGGGTAGGGCGGCATCTCGCCCCATCACACTGATCAGCAGCAACATATTGACGAAGATGACAAACAGGCCGGCGGCACCGATCCGGTAGCGCAGTTCGAAGTAGAGATAGACGCCGGCCAATGCCCAACTGAAAAAGAATTGAGTCGAGAAGAGGTTGGTGACCGGCAGGTAGCCGGCGAGCCACCAGCGATAACCAAGAAACAGCGATTGCAGGGCGAAGGCGGTGGCGGTCAGGCCGAAGGCCACGTGCTGGACTCCCGGCCGGCGCCAGCGAAGTTGCAGCGGGTAGAGAGAGGCGGCGGCCAGATAGGCGACCAAGATAATGAATGGCAGGATTTTGGTTTCGGGCATAGCGATGAAGTGCAGCCTCAGGTGAAGGCGAGCGGCGAGAATAGCATGCAAAAGCGAGCGAGGGCCAGAGAAAACGGCTTGTTAACCATCCGCGGAGATCAGGTTGACAACCCCGGCAGTGCATGCTAATTTCGCCGCCATGCCCCAGTCTCTGTACAGTATCCGCATGCACGCCACCCGGGAAGGGAGGCATCTTTCCGGTGCCGAACGCCTCGCCCCCCGCAGTGCGGTGGAGGCTCTGGCCGCCGCCTTGGTGCGCCGGGCACTGGAGCATCCCCGTGGTCAAGCCGACCGGCTGCGGCTGACGGTGGAGGCGGTCCCGGCCGAAACCGTTCGCTTCGCCCAGTTGCCGGATCTGCGCACCGTCCCGGTGGCTGACTACTTCGTCGGTCGGCAGGCGGCGCTACGGTTGCTGGAGCGCGCCGGGGTGGCGCCTGAGGCGGCGGCGATCGCCATGCAGGCGCTCGCCGCCGGCGCCGCCCCCGAAGGGGTGGCGATGCGCGGGGCGATGCTGGTCGACGCCCAGACCGGGGCGCGCCTGGAGGCCGATCCGGCACGGGGAATCCGGGTCAGCCGGATGGATCTGGCCGCCTCGACCGAAACCGAGCTTGGCCAGGGGCTGCGCCCCCTGGGGTTGGACAACCCCCATGTGCGCGAAGCGCTGTTGCTCGCCGGCAAGGTTCTGGCTGCCCCGGCCATTGTTGCCGAGCTGTGCTGGTCGGACGATCCGGACTACACCGCCGGCTACGTCGCCGCTCCTCACCTCGGCTACGTCCGCCTCCCTCACCTCAAGCCAGCGGGGGAAGAGCGCGGCGGCCGGGCGTTCTTTCTTCGCGGCGGCCGGGAAGAGCTGCCGGCGCTGATCGACTTTCTGGAAAAACAGCCGGTCCTTTTTGACCGCCTTGGCGCTCTGCGAGGCGAAACGCTGCTGGAGGAATGACGCATGCAGGAGTGGCACCGGCAGCTCGAAGAGCTGGCGCAGCAGGGGATGAAGCGGACTCTGCGCACCATTGAAAGTGCCCAGGGGCCGTGGGTGCAGGTGGCCGGGCGCGACCTGTTACTGCTCTGCTCCAACAACTATCTGGGGCTGGCCAGTCATCCGGCCTTGGTGGAAGCTGCTGGCGCAGCGATGGAACGCTACGGCTTCGGCACCGGCGGCAGTCGTCTGATCTCCGGCTCGATGCGCGCCCACCGCCGTCTGGAAGAAGCTCTTGCGGCCTTCAAGGGGGTGGATGCCGCCCTTCTCTTCAACTCCGGCTACGCCGCCAACACCGGCCTTCTGCCGGCCCTCTTCGGCCCTGGCGACCTGATCTTCTCCGATGCTCTCAATCATGCCAGCCTGGTCGACGGCTGCCGGCTCAGCCGCGCCCGAACCATCGTCTATCCACATGCCGATGTCGCCGCCCTGGAAGCTCTGATGGCGGCGCAGGCCCCGCAACGCCAGGGGCGCTGGCTGATTCTGACCGACGGCGTTTTCAGCATGGATGGCGATCTGGCGCCGCTGCCTGACCTGGTACGGCTCAAGCATCAGTACGATGCTTTGCTGATGGTCGATGATGCGCACGGCACCGGCGTTCTCGGCGCCACCGGCCGGGGGACCGGCGAGCATTTCGGCTGCCTGGATGCGATCGATCTGCACATGGGGACATTGAGCAAGGCCATGGGCGGATTCGGCGCCTTTGTTGCCGCCGGCCAGCCTCTTATCGACCTGCTGGTCAATCGGGGCCGCTCTTTCATCTTCTCCACCAGTTTGCCGCCGGCGGTGGCGGCCGCCGGTCTGGCCGCTCTTGAGTTGCTGCAAGGGGAGGAGGGGGAGCGTCGTCGGCAGGAGCTGTGGCGAAACCGGGAAGCTTTTGCAGCCATTCTCCATGCCGCCGGGCTCGATTTGCTGGGGAGTGTCACCCCGATCATTCCGGTTCTGACCGGCGAGCCGGGGCCGACCATGGCCTTGACCGACCGACTGCTGGACAAAGGGATCTTCGTGCAGGGGATCCGCCCGCCGACCGTTCCGACCGGCCGCTGCCGTCTGCGGGCGACGCTGATGGCTGATCACCGGGAGCCGGAAGTCAAATACGCGGCCGAGCAGATGGTCGCCGCTCTGGCGGAGGCCCAGTGAAATTCTTCTCTTTGCCGGGCGGCCGTCGCTTGGCCTGGCGGGAAGCCGGGGTCGGCCGGCCACTGGTGCTGCTGCATGGCTGGTCGATGTCGTCGGCCGTGTTCACCGAAGCCCTGGAGCACCTCTCGGCGGATTTTCGCGTGCTGGCTCCCGATCTGCGCGGACACGGCGACTCCGAAGGGGGGGAGGGGTACCTCCTGACCGACTTTGCCGCCGATCTGGCGAGGTGGCTGCAGGGGCTGGAGCTCGAAGATGTCGGCGCCGTCGGCTGGTCCCTGGGGGGACAGGTGCTCCTGGAGCTGCTCGGGACGCCAGCGGCAGAGCGGATCACCCGGATCGTTCTGGTCGGCAGCACCCCGCGGTTTGCCGCTGCCGCCGACTGGTCGGCCGGGCTCCCCGAGCTTCAGGTGCGGGCCATGGCTCGAGATCTGCGCCGGGGATATCTGAAGGCCATGGTGGAGTTTTTTGCCTTGCAGTTCGCCGGTGAGGAGCTCCCGCCCCGGCGCCGGCAGCGGATTGTCGAATTTGCCGTGCGTCAGGGGAAGTTGCCGGAACCGCCGGTCGCCCTGGCGGCTCTGGAGACCTTGCGCGTCGCCGATCAGCGCCAGTCCCTGGCAGCCATTGCGCAGCCGGTGCTGGTCGTTCAAGGCGGTCTCGATCGCATCGTGGCGCCGGCCGCCGGCGAGTGGCTGGCCACCCGCTTGGCTCAGGGTCGCCTCGCCCTGCTGCCGCTGGCGGGGCATGCTCCGTTTCTCAGCCGCCCCGAGGAGGTGTTTACTTTATGGCGGGACTTTCTTCGCTGATGGCCCCTCGACGCCTCGATACACTCAAGGTCCGGCGCAACTTCTCCCGGCAGGCGACGGAGTACGAGCGCCATGCCGTGGTGCAGCGCCGGGTGGCCGAACGGTTGCTGCAACTGTTGCTGGAAGGGGGGCTGGTCGGCGGCCCGGCTCTGGAGATCGGGGCTGGCACCGGCTATCTGCTGCATCGGCTGCGTCGGCTCTGCCCCGGGGTGCGGCCGGTGATCTCCGATCTGGCCCATGCCATGACCTGCCAGGCCGCCGCCCGCCTGCCGCAGGTGCCGGCCGTCGACGCCGATGCCCAGGCCTTGCCGCTGCGCTGCGCCAGTCTCTCCCTGGTCGTCTCCTCCTCGGTCTACCAATGGGTGGAAGATCTGCCACTGGCCTTTGCGGAGATCGCCCGGGTGCTGCAGCCGGGAGGACGCTTTGCCATCGCTCTGTTCGGGGCGCGGACGCTGCACGAACTGCGCGATTCGCACCGTCGGGGGGCCGCCGAGGCGGGGCGCCATCCTTCGCATGCGCTGGATTTTCCGGATCGGTCGACCGTGGCCGACGCCCTGGCGGCAGCCGGTTTTACCCGCTATCGCCTGCAGGTGGCCGAGGAGTGGGAGTTCTATTCCACCGCTCCCGAACTGCTACGTCATCTGAAGCAGATCGGGGCGCTCAACGCCGCCACCGACCGCCCCCCCGGCCTCGCTTCACGACAAGTGATGCAGCGCTTGGCGGCTCATTACGAACGCTTCCGGCAAGATGGCAAGCTTCCGGCCACCTATCAGGTCATCTATGTTCTGGGACGAAAGACGAGGGGGGTTTTGCCCGGGGGAGAGATCAAAGCACCTGCAGCACCGCGCACTTGAGGTATTCGGTCTCCGGACAGGCGAGAAGGACCGGATGGTCGTAGGCCTGGCCGCGCAACTCCACCAGGCGGACGCTGCGGCGGGCCAGGGCGGCGGCCTGGCGAAGCAGATCGAGAAAAGGTTCCCGCCCCAGGTGAAAGGAGCAGGAGCAGGTGAACAGGTAGCCACCGGGCTCGACCAGTTCCATGGCCCGGCGATTGACAGTCAGGTAGCCGCGGATCGCCTCCGGCAATTTCTTGCGACTTTTGACGAAAGCCGGCGGGTCGAGGATTACTGTGCCGAAGCGCTGACCGGTGCGCGCCGCCTGGCGCAGGAAGTCGAAAACGTCCGCCCGCTGGAAGGTGCAGACGCCGGCCAGACCGTTCAGGCGGGCATTCTCCTCGGCCAAGGCCACCGCCGAGGGGGAAATGTCGATGCCGGTAACCGCCTGGGCGCCGAAGAGGGCCGCATGCAGCGCCCAACTTCCCGAATAGCAGAACAGGTCGAGCACCCGCTGGCCGCTCACCCGCTCGCGCAGGGCCAGATGGTTCTCTTTCTGGTCGAGAAAATGCCCCGTTTTCTGCCCGCCGACGACATCGACCCGCAGCCGTAGCCCGTGTTCATTGACGGTCAGATCGGCGGGGACCTCACCATGCAACAGTTCCACCGTCTGGGGCAGCCCCTCCAACTCGCGGACCGCCACATCGTTGCGGGCAACCATAGCTGTCGGACGAAACTGCTCCAGCAACAGCGGCAGCAGCAGATGGCGGCGGCGCTCCATGCCGAGGGCGAGAAACTGGACGGAGAGGACCGGGCCATAACGATCGACGACCAGCCCCGGCAAGCCGTCCCCTTCCCCATGGACCAGCCGTACCCCCTCGGCGTCGCCGTAGACGGCTTGACGATAGGCTTGGGCGGCCAGCAGGCGGGGGCGGAAAAATTCCGGGCTGTCGATATCGGCCGGTTGCCGGCTGAGCAGGCGGGAGGCGATCAGGGAGTGCGGGTTGTAATAGCCGGTACCGAGGAAGTCGCCGCCGGCAGACACCAGGTGTACGGCATCGCCGCCGATCGGTTCCCCTTCAATGGTTCCGACCTCATTGCTGAAAATCCAGGGATGTCCGGCCCGGAGCCGACGATCATGCCCCGGGCGCAGGACCAGACGGTTCATTTGCAGGGGGGGGTGTCAAACAGGGCACCGACAATCCTGCGGGCCTCATTGGAGACCACGTGGTAGAAAACCTCTACCCCGTCCCGGCGTCCTTCGATAATCCCTTTGTTCTTCAGCAGGGCCAGGTGCTGGGAGACGGTGGCTTGGGGAAGCCCGAGACATTCCCATATTTTTTTCACGTTGCAGCTCTCCGACATCAGGCCGGCGACAATTTTAAGGCGCACCGAATGACCGAGAACCTTGAGAATCTCCGCCTCCCGGTCATAATTCTGCAGTTTATCAAAATCAACTTTCATTCTGTCGCCTTTCCCGGGCTGGTTAATGGAGTTAAATATATATGGATTTTAGTGGCTGAAGGCGGAACATGTCAAGCATTCCGTAAACATCTGTTAAGCATGCCTCGACATTCTGGCATTTGGCAGGGTAAACTACCCCTCCAGTGCCACCGAGGGAGAAACGGATGAGGAAGTCCCACCTGCTGCTGGTTTGCATCTGGCTGCCACTTCTCCTGGGCGCCGCCGCGCCACGACCGGCGCCGCCGCCGGCGCCCGCGATACCGGTGCCAGTGCTGTTTTCCGGCGAGTCGCTGACCTACGACATCTCCTACTTGTGGTTCAACCGTCTGGCCGAAGGGAGACTCTCCTTCACCCCGGGTGAACATCCCGGTACCTTCCAGGCCGAGTTGACGGCAAAAACTCTCGGGGTGGCTTCCTGGCTGACCGGAGACCGGGTCCATCGGTATGTTTCGCTGATGGCTTGGGGGGACGATAACCAATTGCACACCTTGCGCCACGAGTCGCTGATTATCAAAGGCAAAGGGGCCAACCGGGTGGAGCGCTCGAAACTCTACCGGTTCGATTACGACCAGGGGGAAATCCGGTATCAGCGCTTCCGCTCTGGCAAGAGCAGCCGACCGGAGGTCCTCCCCCTCGACCTCGCCCTCGGGCCCAACGACATTCTGACCGCCTTTTTCAATTTTCGGCTGGGGGTTTTCGGCCCGCTGCGCTCCGGGAAGCGCTATCGGATTCCGACGTTCAGTCATGAGGGGGTGTCAGAGATCGTTATCGAAACTGTTGCCGACAGCGAGCGGCACCAATTCCCCTTTTTCCCCCGGGAAGGGCTGCTCGCCCGGGTAACCGTCGACCCGGAGGTGTTCGATACCGGCGGGGGCCATGTTTACGTCTGGTTCGACCCCAGCGGGCGGCCAGCGCGCGGGATTGTCGAGAATATCGTTGCTCTGGGGAGCGTGCGAGGGGAGCTGCAAGCTGCCCCTTGAGCCGACCAGCGGCGCGAGAAGTTTCACCGGGGAGTTGAGCCCCCGCTTTCATCACAGGAGGGAACCGTGGGCAAGGAAATTGTCTACGTCGTCGGACACAAGAACCCCGATACCGATTCAATCTGCAGTGCGATGGCCTATGCCCGGCTGCGCCAGCGCCAGGGGCTGGAGGCGGCGCAGCCTGCCCGGGCCGGGAATATCAACCGGCAGACCGAGTTTGTGTTGGAGGAGCTCGCCCTGCCGGTGCCGCCGTTGCTGGTCGATGTGCATCCGCGGGTCCGTCATGTCATCAGTGACCACGTAGTGACGATTGCGGCCGACGCCCCTTTGTCCCGCGCTCTTGAGCTGTTTCACCTGCATGATGTACGCCTGCTGCCGGTGGTCGATGCGGAGCAGCGCCCTCTGGGGGTCCTGTTCCTCAAGCGGCTGGCCGAACGGTTCCTGGTTCCGCGCCAGGAGCCGGAGATCCGCCGCGTGCTCGCTTCGGGGCAATCGATTCGCCAATGCCTGCGGGCCACCCCTCTGCACCTGGTCGATGGTGAAGCGGTAGAGGAGTTGCAGCTTTATGTCGGCGCCATGGCCTCGGCGACGTTTCACCAAAAAATGGAAGGACTCGATCCGCGCCGGATGGTCCTGATCACCGGTGATCGGGAAAATATCCAGCGCAAGGCCGTGGAGATGGGGGTGCGCATCCTCATCGTCACCGGCAGCCTGCCGGTCTCGGAGGAGATTCTCGCGCGCGGGCGGGAAAACCAGGTGAGCATCCTCTCCACCTCTTTCGACACCGCCACCACCACCTGGCTGACCCGCCTTTCTACGCCGGTGCAATGCCTGATGCAGCCCGCTTTCGGCACCGTCGGCAGCGATGAGCGCCTGGACGATCTGCGGCTGAAACTGGTGCACAGTGCCGATCCCGGGGTGCTGGTGCTCGATAGCCAGGGGAAGGTGACGGCGGTAGCCACCAAGAGCACCCTGCTCGCCCCCTCCCCGGTCAAGCTGATTCTGGTCGACCATAACGAGCTGTCTCAGGCGGTGGCCGGGGCGGACAAGGTGGAGATCCTGGAGGTGGTGGACCATCACCGCCTGGGGAATTTCCATACCGAGATGCCGATCCGCTTCATCAATCAGCCGCTGGGGAGCACCTGTACGGTGGTGGCCACCCTCTACCGGCAGGCCGGCCTTGAGCCGGACCGGGTCACTGCCGGGCTGATGCTGGCGGGGCTCCTCTCCGATACGGTTATTCTCAAATCGCCTACCACCACCGCCTCCGATCGGGAGCTCGCCCGCTGGCTCGGGAGCCTCTCGGGTTTTGACCCGGCCGAGTTCGGCCAGCGGATCTTCGCGGCCGGCAGCGCCCTGGCCGCTTACCCGTCAGTGCGACAGTTGATCCTGACCGACTTCAAGGAGTACCAGGCCGGAGAGTGCGGCTTCGGGGTAGGGCAGGTCGAGGTGGTCAGCTTTCACGAATTCCAGGGGATGAAAGGAGAGATCGCCGCCGGCCTGGCGGCCATCCAGCAGGAACGGGGGCTGGGGATGGTCGGGTTGCTGGTGACCGATATCGTCCAGGAGACCAGCTTCCTCCTCGCCCTGGGGAGCCGGGAGTTCCCTTACCTGATCGGCTATCCGCAGGTCGAGGAAAGCCTGTACGAGCTCAAAGGGGTTCTCTCGCGCAAAAAGCAGCTGGTGCCGCATCTGCTCAAGGTGCTTAAGAGCGCCTAAGGGGTAGGGGCGCCACCGACCGCACTGAAGTAACTTTGGCATCCGCTCGCAGGGGGCAAACTGGTGGGGAGAAAATCCCTGTTCACTGAAGGAAATAGCCGAGCGGACAGAAGCCGCTCGGCTATTTTTGGATAAAAAAGACCCCGTGCACGGAGGGGGGGTGTGCTCGGGGTCTGTCCATCAGCCCGAAGGCCGTCGGACTCTGTAACTATAGTGGCAAGAGAGAAAAAAGGCAACAGGAAAAGAAGAAGATTGTCGTTCACGATCTTCCGAAAATTACCCCTGGCACTTCCCTGACGCTCTTCAGTATGCGGAAGGCGGCGGAGAAGTGCCCGAGCGGGGCCAAGGGGGCTGGAATGGCCAGGCAGCGCAGGCCGGCTCGGCAGGCGGCGGTCAGACCGCGTTCGGAATCTTCGATCGCCAGGCACTGGTCGGCCACCAGGCCGCTGCGGGCCAAGGCGCTCAGGTACGGCTCCGGGTGGGGCTTGGATTGCCGGTAGTCTTCGCGGGTAAGAACGAAATCGAAATAGCCCAACAGCCCGCTGGCGGCATGGATGAGCTCGAAATGGTCGCGTCGGGAACTGGTGACGATCGCCATCCGGACCCGGCCGTGCAGGGCCCGCAGCGTCTCCTCGACCCCGGCAATGACGGTGGAGCGCTGCTGCAGAAGTTCACTGTAGCGGGCATTGCGCTGCAGGCGAAGCTGGTCAGTCTCGACCGGGGTCAGATGAGCGGCCAGATCGAAAACGCTCTCCCCCTGCCGCAGGGAGATCTCCGCGAAAGCGGCCGGAGTCAGCTCTATCCCCCTGGCCTGCAGGGTCTCCGCCGAGGCTTGATAGTAGAGGCTTTCCGTGTCGACCAGGACCCCGTCGTTATCCCAGAAAATGGCTTTGATCACCTGCAGTCTCCCCTAGCGGATCGATCGCCCATTATAGCCAGAAAGTGGCTGAAAAAGAAACGGGCCGCCCCCGTGGGAGCGGCCCGGAAATCAGGCAGATAGGCTCATCGGTGGCCGTTGGCGGCGCGTCGGCGCTCCTCGTCCTCCTGGCGCCGTTCGGGATTGAGATAGGTGTAGGTGTCGCCGAGATAGTTTTTCAGCACCACCTCCGTTCCGAGACTTTGCAGATAGTCGGGGAGCAGGGGGATCTTGCCGCCGCCCCCCGGGGCATCGATCACGTAGGCAGGCACGGCCATCCCCGAAGTGTGCCCGCGCAGGGCGCGAAGGATCTCCACCCCCTCTTCGACGCTGGTCCGGAAGTGGTCGGTCCCCTGCACCATGTCGGCCTGGTAGATGTAGTAGGGACGCACCCGGATGGCCAGCAGCTTCTGCATCAGCCGTTTCATCACCTGCGGGTCGTCGTTCACCCCCCGCAGCAGCACCGTCTGGTTCCCCAGGGGGATGCCGGCATCCACCAGGCGGCCGCAGGCCCGGGCTGAGGTCTCGGTGATCTCGTCCGGATGGTTGAAATGGGTGTTGATGTACAGCGGGTGGTAGCGGCGCAGCACCTTGACCAGGGCCGGAGTGATGCGCTGCGGCAGCACCACCGGGATGCGGCTGCCGATGCGGATGATCTCCACCGTCGGAATGGCGCGCAGTTCCCGCAAAATCCAGTCGAGTTTTTCGTCCGCCAGCAGCAGCGGGTCGCCCCCGGAAAGGATCACGTCCCGGATCTGCGGATGACGCCGGATGTAGTCGAGACCGGCCTCGATGCTCTGCCGGGTGATGGTCATCTGCTCCCCCCCCACTTTGCGCTTGCGGGTGCAGAACCGGCAGTACATGGCGCACTCAGAGCAGACCAGGAACAAGACCCGGTCGGGATAGCGGTGCACCAGATTGGGAATCGGACTCTGGTTCTCTTCCTCCAGCGGGTCGGCGGGGCAGACGCTGTCCTGCAGCTCTTCCACCGACGGCACCGCCTGTCGCCAGATCGGATCGTTGACCTCGCGGATCAGGCCGAGATAGTAAGGGTTGACCCGCATCGGATAGCGCTCCGCCACCTCTTCCAGGGGGCGGGAATCGACCCCGAAGCGGCGGACCAGATCGGCGGGGCGAGTCAGGCTCGCCTGCAAAATCTTTTGCCAGATCTCCATCCTCTTTCGCTCTCCTTGGTTAAGCAAAGCGCTTGATATAGGTTATGCGGTCATCGCCTGGGCGATAGAAGTCGCGGATGCGCGACTCTTCCAGGTAGCCGGCGCGGTCATAAAACAGGCGAGTGCGGGCGTAGCCCCCCTGGGAGGAGGTCTCCAGGCAGACCATCCTTGCCCCCCGGGAACGGACGTCGGCTTCGGCCGCGGCCAGCAGGCGCTGGCCGAACCCTTTCCCCTGCACCGCCGGATCGGTGGCGATCCAGTAGATGTCGTAATTCCCCTCGGTCAATGGAACCGGGCCGTAAAGGACGTAGCCGACCGGCTGACCGGCCTCTTCCGCCACCAGGACCTGGTAGTCGGGCTGGCGAGGGTCTTTGCAGACGATCTCCAGCAGCTCCACGGCACAAGCGACTTCCTCCTCGGTAAAGGCGCCGGTGTCGCGCAAGATACGCGCCAATGGCGGCAGATCGGTCATTTCAAGAGCGCGCATGCGGAGCCTCCTTGCGCTGCAGAGCCATCTGCAGGATGCGATCGATCAGGTGCGGGTAGGCAATGCCGGCCACTCCGGCGGCCCGGGCCAGACCGGCGTCGGGTGAGATGTCGGGGTTGGCGTTGATCTCCAGGATATAGGGGATGCCGTCGCGCAGGCGGATGTCGACCCGGGCATAATCCCGACAGTCCAACTGCTGGCAGGCGCGCCTGGCCACCTCCCGCAGCAAAGACTCTTCCTCAGGGAGGAGCGGCGCCGGACAGACCGGTTCGGTGCCGGCATACTCGCCGGAGCCCTCCTGCCACTTCCCTTCATAGCTTACAATGGCTCGCGGCAAATAAGGGCTGAAGCGGATCTCCGACAGGGGGAGGGCTTCGCCTGGGGCGTTGCCGAGGACCGCCGCATTGATCTCCCGACCCTCGATATACTCCTCCACCAGAGCTCCTTGGCGGTAGGTCCGGTGAATGTAGTCGATTCGCTGGCGCAACTCCTCGGCAGTGACGACCACACTGGCGGCGGTTACCCCCAGGGAGGCGTCCTCGGCTCGCGGCTTGACAAACAGCGGATAGGCCAGGTCGCCCGGAAGGGCGACCGGCTCCCCCGGGTTGGCCAGAAAATAGCGGGGGGTGGGGAGACGGTGGTGCAGCAGCAGCTCCTTGGTGCGCACCTTGTCCTGGGTGAGGCCGAGAGCTAGTGGCGAGGCGCCGGTGAACGGGATGCCGAGCAGCTCAAAAAGTGCTGCCACGTGCATCTCCTTGCGGCTATCGCCCCAAAACCCTTCGCACAAGTTGAAAACTACATCGGGGGCGATCCGCTGCAGGGCCGCGATGAAGCTGGCCAGCTCCTCCCCCAGGGGGAGCATGACCGGGCGGTAACCGAGCTGTTCCAATGCCCGGTGGACGGCGAGCGCCTCGATTTCGGCCCCCTCCTCCGAGAGCCGGTCGGCCGCTTCGCCGCGAAGCAGGCGGGAAGGGACGCGGTTAAAGCAGATGGCGACGTTCATTGCAACCCCCCCGCCGGTCGAGCCCCAGGCGCTCTGCAGCCGCATCGACCACCGCCAGAATCAACTCCTGATAGGGCATTCCGGCCGCCCGTGCCGCCTTGGGAAAGCAGCTGTTTTGTTCCGGCCGTGGGAGGATGCCGGGGAGTGGATTGAGTTCGATGATCTGCGGCAGCCCCCTGGCGTCGAGACGGACGTCGATGCGGCACCAGTCCCGACACCCCAAAACCTTAAAAGCCCGTCGGCACAGCTCCTCGATCTGCCGCTGCAACAGCGGTTCGAGGGGGGCGGGGCAGCTGAAGATCTCCAGCGGCTGCTCCTCCGTGTCCCAGATCCATTTCGCTTCATAGGAGTAGATGGGGCTGACGCCGGCCGGCAGGGTGTCGAGGTTGATCTCGACGATCGGCAGCACCTGCAGGGTCGAGCCGTTGCCGAGGAGGGCGACGGTGAACTCGCGGCCGGGGAGAAACTCCTCGACCAGCGCCGGTTGCCGGTAGGTGTCGAGGACCCATTCGAGCTGGCGGACCAGAGACCGCCGATCGTGCACCAAGGCCTTGTCCGTCACCCCTTTGCTGGAGCCTTCGAGGATCGGCTTGACCATCAACGGGTAGCGCAGGCGCGCCGGAATCTCCGCCAGGGAGTCGACGGTGAAGAAGCGCGGGGTCGGCACACCGTGGCAGGTCAGGACCTCCTTGGTGCGCCGCTTGTCGAGGCAGATGCCGAGAGTGACCGGATCGCTGCCGGTGTAGGGGAGTCCCAGCATGTCGAGCATGGCCGGGATCTGCGCTTCCCGGCTGGCGCCGAGCAACCCCTCGGCCATGTTGAAGACCAGATCGGGACGCAGGCGACGGAAACTGTCGAAAGCATCGAGGTCGGCCTCCACCAGGGTGACCTGATAGCGGCTGGCCAAAGCTGCTTCGACTGCCTGAATGGTCTGCAGGTCATCCCATTCGGCGTAGATGTCGGTGCCAGGTGAACCGGGGGGTTCCGCGGGAGGTTCGGCCGAATCCTGCTCGCGAGCGGATTCGCGCCTGAGATTGAAGGCGAGAGCGACGTGCATCATTAACCCCTTTTTGTGAGCCAGAAATCAGTGCGTTTACCCCGGTAAGGGGGACGGTTCGTTCGTGGGGTCCAGGCAGCCGGGAGGCCGGCGGTGGCTTAAAAAGGGGTTGCTTTTTACGCGCGTCGTCTTGTGCGCCCGGACCGGAACGCATGACCATCGATGCTCGTATACTCCCCTTTATTTATCATGTCAACGGGAAAAAACAAACCGGAAAAAACTTTGAATAAACAATGGGTTCTGTTGGCTGCCCAGGGCCTCGGACGAGGGTCCAGGAGAGCTGTCCGCAAGTCCCCGGGCAGCTGCTTTCTCCCGGGCTGAGGTCAAGTGGGAAGAAGGGGTGGCGAAGGCGGGAGGAGGTTGGCCCGTCGTCGGGGTGCGGCGGCTCGACGACCATGGGGACGACCAGGGGAAGTCGCCCTGTTTGCTGTTTACTTCGTGCTTTGGCCTCTGTTAGACTCCGTCATCCGAGGGAGGACACATGCCCATTGATCTTAACCCCACGGTGTGCCTGGATGGGACAGCCATTCGGCGCATCCGCGAGGAAAAGAAACTCACCCAACTCTATGTCGCCAAGGTGGTCGGGGTCACTACCGACACGGTCTCGCGCTGGGAAAACAACCGCTACCCTTCCATCAAGCGGGATAACGCCCTGAAGCTGGCAGAGGCTCTCGAGGTCTCGCTGGCCGATATTCTGCAAAAGCCGCCTGCCGAACCGCCGCCCCCCGCTACCCACTCCCCACGTCGAAAACTGTCGAGGGCGCTGGGCTTGGGGCTATCTCTCCTGCTGCTGCTTGCC
>JACZKF010000374.1 GCA_014860175.1 Desulfuromonadales bacterium
CGAGGCGGTAGTGGCGACGATTGCCGTCTCCGATGGACTGATGCCGGCCACCACCGGCTGCCGTATACCCGATCCTGCCCTTGACCTGCAGCCGATCCGCTCGCCGCTTCGGCAACCGGTAACGACGGTGCTCTCCAACTCCTTCGGATTCGGCGGCAACAACTGCTGCCTGGTGGTTCAGGCCCCGGTTCCTGAGATGAATACCCGGACAACGCCGCTGCCAAAGGAACCGGGTAGCAAGCTGCTCGCCCTGCACGGTTGGTCCTGTCTGACCGGCGCCGGCGATCTGCGGGCAACGCTGGAACGCTTGCAGGCCGGGCGCACCGTTGCCGGCCAGGCCGATCTCACTGCGCTTTCGGCCACCCTGCCGGCGCAGCTGATCCGCCGGCTCAAGCGCTTGCCGCGCCTGGCGCTGTCCCTGGCTACTGCCGCAGTGGACCGCGCCTCGGGGGCGCCGCCGCCCGCCGCCATCTTCCTCGGCACCGGCTGGGGCGCCCTCTCGGAAACCCATGATTTCCTGAAGCGTCTCGCCGACTCCGCCGAGCAGTTCCCCAGCCCGACCGACTTCGTCGGCTCCGTGCACAACGCCGCCGCCGGGCAGGTTGCCCAGCTGCTCCGGGCAACCGGTGCCAATGTCACCAGCAGCGGCGGTGACTACTCGTTTGAGCAGGCGCTGCTCGCCGCCGATCTGCTGCTCGAAGACACCGGCCAAACAGCACTCGTGCTCGGTGTTGACGAAGGGCACCAGGTCCTGTCGCCGCGCTTTGACCCTTCCATCGTAGCAGGATCCCAGCTGGCCGACGGCGGTGGGGCCTTCGTGATCGGCAGAGCTGACCCCGAAGCGCCGCTGCGGGTCCGGACGCCCTTTTACCGGAGCAGCAGGTCGAACAACCTCGTTTCCGAGCTGCTCGCCTGGTGCGGCGGCAGTCACGCGCTGGAGACGGACTGCGGGGTCATTCTTGCCGGTATCCCGCAGGCCTCACACCATCTCGGGGAGCAGCAGCTCGCCGCCTTCCTGGCACTGCTCGGGGCAGCACCGCCGGTTATCCGTTACCGGTCCCTGGTCGGTGAATTTTCCTCCGCTTCGGCGGTGGCTGCGGTACTGGCCGCCGCCCTGCTCCAGGACGGCGCGCTGCCGCGAAACCTGACAGGAGTCCCCGACGAATCGCTGGCAGGGAAAAGCGTGCTGGTCCTCGGTCTTGGCACCTGCCTGACGGCCATGGAGTTTTCCCGGTCATGAGGATCCTGCTGATCTCACCCAACACGCTGACCACCCCCTATCCCGTCTACCCGATCGGGCTCGATTACGTGGCCGCAGCGGTGGCTGACCGTCACCAGGTGCGCATCGCCGATCTCAATCTGCTCACCCGTGATGACCTGGCGCAGCTGCTCTCTGATTTTGCCCCGGAAGTGATCGGCCTGTCCTGCCGCAATATCGACAATACCGATGCAGACGCCCCGCTGCCGTTCATCGACGATTATCGCGAACTGGTCTCCTGGCTGCGACGCCATACTCCGGCTACGCTGGTTTGCGGCGGCAGCGGCTTTACCATCATGCCGGCAGCGTTCTTCGCCGCCGTCAACTGCGATTACGGCATCATCGGCGAGGGCGAACGCTTCGGGCCCTTTATCGAGGCACTGGAAGCGGGGCACGAGGTCACCGGACTGGACGGGGTGATCTCCGCCCGCCGGCCGGACTGCTATCCACCGCCCTGGGAGGGGGCGCCAGCACGGGCCTTTGACCCCTCCTCCAGCCATCACGCCTTCTACCTGGCCAACGGCGGCATGATGAACCTGCAGACCAAGCGCGGCTGCACCTTTCGCTGCATCTACTGCCCCTACCCTCATATCGAAGGCAAGCGACACCGCTTACAGCCCCCCGAACAGGTGGCCAGAACCGCCCGTTTGTTGCAGGATGCCGGCGCCCGCTACCTGTTTATCACCGATTCCGCCTTCAATTCAGACGTTGCCCACAGTCTGGAGGTGGCCCGCGCCTTCCACAAAGAGGGACTATCCATTCCCTGGGGCGGTTTTTTCGCACCGATCAGGACCGATCCCGATTATTTCCAGATCATGAAGGACTCCGGGCTGACCCATGTCGAGTTCGGCACCGAATCTCTCTCCGACACCATGCTGCACACCTACCGCAAGCCGTTCACCAGCGCGGATGTCTTTGCAGCCCATCGCCTGGCCCGGGGAGCCGGGCTGCACGTGGCCCACTATTTTCTACTCGGCGGCCCGGGTGAATCGGAGGCGACCCTGCAAACCACCCTCGAGCACGCCGAACAGCTC
>JACZKF010000036.1 GCA_014860175.1 Desulfuromonadales bacterium
ATCCATTAATTCTGGCCCTTTTGCCGCCTGGCTTCGTTGCGTCTCCTCGGCTTAGCTTTGGCTAGGCCTGCGTCGACGCGCCTTGCCAGACGGCAAAATTGCTCAGAATTATCTGAAAGGACTAACCGCACGGGACACTAGGAGAAGTCTTTCAAACGTTTGTAAAAGGCCTTGCGGGAGAGACCGAGATGGCGGGCGGCCTGGGATTTGTTCCCTTGAAACCGGTCGAGGGCGGCTTTGATCGCCAAGGTCTCCATTTCCTTCAGCGACCCGCCATGGCCATTGGGAGCCGACGTCGGCGCCGTCGGCGCCGGTTGCAGGAAGAGTTCGGCCGGAAGTTCCCGGGGGGAGATCTGCCGCCCCTGGGTGAGGACCACCGCCCGCTCGAGGATGTTGGCCAACTGGCGCACGTTCCCCGGCCAGGAGTAGTGGGTGAGGATGCGCATCACCGCTGGTGACAAGGTGACCGCTTTGCCTTCCCGGGCATTGAATTGGCCGAGGAACTCGGCGATGAGGAACGGGAGATCTTCCACCCGCTCCCGCAGCGGGGGGATGGTGAGCTGCACGACATTGAGCCGGTAGAAGAGGTCTGGCCGGAACATCCCGGCCGCGACCGCCTGCTCCAGATGCCGATTGGTGGCACAGACCAGCCGGAACTGCACCGGAATCGTCCGGCTGCTCCCCAGGCGCTCGATCGACCGCTCCTGCAGCACCCGCAGCAGCTTGGCTTGCAGACTCAGGTCGAGGTCGCCGATTTCATCGAGGAACAGGGTGCCGCCGGCCACCTGTTCGATCCGCCCGAGACGACGACTGGTAGCGCCGGTGAAGGCCCCCTTTTCATAGCCGAACAGTTCGGCTTCCAGCAGCTCCCGGGGGATGGCGGCGCAGTTGACGGCGACAAACGGCCGCTCGTAGCGATAGCTGTCGTAGTGCAGGGCGCGGGCGACCAGTTCCTTGCCGGTGCCGGTCTCGCCACTGACCAGGATGCTGCTGTCCGAATCCTTGACGGCGCGCACGGTCTCCAGCAGCCTTTGGATCTGGGCGTTTCTGCCGACAATTTTGCGGTCACCGGAGATCTGCAGCCGAAGCTTGGCCACCTCGCGCTTGAGACGCCGCTGCTCGACGGCCCGGGCCACGATTATCTTGAGGCTCTCGTAGTCGGGGGGCTTGATGAAATAGTGATACGCCCCCTGCCCCATGGTGGCGACGGCCGATTCGACGGAGCCATAGGCGGTGAGAAAGATGACCGGAAGATCGGGGTGATGGGTCGAGACATGCTCGAAAAGGGCGATTCCCCCCTCCTCAGGCATCTTCATGTCGGTGATGAGGGCATCCAAATCGGCAACCCCGATCTTCTGCCGGGCCTCTGGAACGGAAAAAGCCGAGGCGACGCTGAAACCGGCGCCGGTCAGAATCGCCGAAAGCACCCGCACGGCGTTCGGTTCGTCGTCGACCACCAGGATGTTTCCAGCTTTAAGTTCTGACATGCCCAGGCTCTTCTAAGGGGTCGCCGGAATTGCCGAGAAGTCTTCCTGGGCCAGGGGGAGGCGCAGGATAACGCGGGTTCCTCGATTTTGCTGACTGCGGATCTCCAGAGAGCCGCCATGATTCTGCAGCACCTCACGGGCAATGAACAGGCCGAAACCCCGCCCCCGATGCGGCCCCTTGCCGGGGGTCAGTTCCTCGCCGATCTGCTCTGCCGGCATCCCGGGGCCATCGTCGCCGATCTCCATCCGGGCAAAGAGGCCATCCGGTGCGGTTTCGATTTCGCTGCGGACGACGACGCGGGCACCGGGGGAAGAGACCGTCAAGGCGTTGTTGAGCAGATTGAACAGCGCCTGCTCGATGAGAAACGGGTTGGCCTGGACCGGCAAAAACCCCTGGCAGACGGTGACGATCTGGACATCGCCCGCGCCAGCCTGCAACGCCAGCACCGAGCGGATCTTGGTCAGCAGAGCATTCAGGTCGATGAGGCTGCGGTCGAAATGTTCGAAGGAGGCGCTCAGGAAGGTGGTGATGAAGCGATCGAGGCTGGCGATCTCCTGCTCGATGATGCCGGCGAACTCACCGAATACCGATTCGTCGCGGTAGTGGTTTTTCAGGTAGACGATCGCCCCCTTGATGGCATTGAGAGGGTTGCGCACCCCGTGAGCCAGCATGGAAGCGCTTTTGCCGATGTCGACCAGCGGCTGGCAACTGTCAAGTTTTTTGACAAAACTGCACCCGTCGGGGATCTGCAAGGTGATGCGAGCGCCGGTAATGGCTCCGGAAGGGGAGCCGGAGATCGGCTCGATGGTGACGTCGGCGGGGTATTCTTCCAGGGGACAACCGAGGCGGAGATTTTCCAGGAAGAGCGGGTGGCCGGAGGCGATGACCTCGGCGACCGGGTTTCGCCCGTGGAGAAGCAGGGAGGGGAGAAGTTCGGCGACAAGCCGCCCCTCCCGTGCCGGGCGTGTGACCGCCTCCCCCGCTGTCGTGATACAGGTCCACGCCAGAATAGTCTGCCGCAGATCGGTTTCGATTTGGATCGTTTTCATTTAAGTTACATGGCGATGCGGTTAGTCGCGTGCCCGCCATCCCCTCTATCACCGGAAACAATCATATGGAGTATGTTATTAATTGTAAACACTAAATGTTTTATCCCATAAAAAAAAGAGGCGACCCCGAAGGGCCGCCTCTTTGATCTGAACGATGAATTGGATCAGGACTTGCGCCGCCGCTTGGCCAGCGCCAGCCCGGCCAGACCGGAGCCGACCAGGATCAGGGTGGCGGGTTCGGGGACGGTCGCTGCGGATGAGAAAGAGAAAGTTCCATTGCTTCCAGGACTTTGAGTCGTAAAAGACCATATTCCTGGAGCGTCATCAAGTCCCGTAATTTTTAGCAAGCCAGATCCAGCTAAATAGAGATTTCCGGAACTGTTATCAACTGATATAGATTCGAGATCAAAGCTATATGTTTTAGAATTATAATTGAACGTCCAAAGAGGAATGAGAGGCCCGGTAAATGGGTCGTAAGTAAAATCCGTAAAACTTACCTGTAAAAAGGCGTCCGGGGGAACAGGTAATCCCGCGTAATCTCCGTCCCCGCCATTTACAAGTGCCCACTGGAAATCTAGGCCGGTGGCAGTTGATATAGACTCCCCTGAAGGTGTCAATTTGACATTCCCGGAAAACAAAATTGTTCCAGAGACCGGAACAGCTATCGCCTGTCCGACAGCCAATATCATTACGATAACTAGTGACATCAAGACCCTTTTCATACCATATCTCCCTTCATTCTGCAGTTGCGTTAAATTCATTTTCCTTGATGCAAACATAGTGCCACCTTAATTACTTTCACACTTACAGGTACTTACCTTAAAACTAAACAGATACGAATAAAGTGTAAATTATATTGACGGAAGATTCAGGGCAGGGCATTTTGATTCCCGCTCGCCCCTGCGCAATGCAATACCCTCCCCCGCCGGAAAGTCCAACCCGCGGCAAATGAAAGAGGCGGTGTCGCTGGACACCGCCTTGGTAATTCCCTCTACAGGAATTTACTATCAGGAATTCTTACGACGTTTGGCCGCGGCTAGACCGACCAAGCCGGAGCCGACGAGGAGCAGGGTGGCG
>JACZKF010000375.1 GCA_014860175.1 Desulfuromonadales bacterium
CCTACGTAATACCCTTTGGTGCCGAACTCACCATTGAGGTAAACGCAGGTCGGCAGGACCCGCTTCTGGTCCTTGAGGATCGATTCGGCCATGGCAATGGCGGAAGAGGCCGGGCTGTAGAAGGCGCTGCCGGTCTTGAGCAGGGCCACCACTTCGCCGCCGGCGCCGCGGGTGCGCTTGACCATGGCTTCCATCACTTCTTTCGCCTTGGCTTTGTCATTGTACTTGCGCTCGAGCAGTTCCATGACCGGGATCCCTTGGACGCTGGAGTAGCGCACCAGCGGAACCATGTCATCGCCGTGACCGCCCAGGGTCATGGCCACGACGTCCTTGACCGAGACGCCGAGTTCCCAGGCGATGAACGCCTTGAACCGGGCGGAGTCGAGGACGCCGGCCTGGCCGATGACGCGCTCGTAGGGGAAGCCGGTGATTCTCTGGCACAGGGTGACCATGGCGTCGAGAGGATTGGAGATGACGATGACGAAGGAGTTGGGGGCATACTGTTTGATCCCCTCGGCCACCTGGGTCATGATCTTGGAGTTGACTTCGATCAGGTCATCGCGGCTCATGCCGGGCTTGCGGGGGAGGCCGGCGGTGACGATAACGACGTCCGCGCCCTGAATGTCCTTGTAGTCGTTGGTCCCCTGGATCTTGACGTCGAAGCCGTCAACGGGGGCCGCTTCGGCGAGGTCGAGGCATTTGCCCTGGGGCAGCCCCTCGACGATGTCGAACAGTACCACGTCACCCAGTTCACGCAGAGCTGCCAGCTGAGCCAGTACGCCGCCGATCTGTCCACCACCAATCAGTGCAATTTTCGGTCTAGCCATCTTTTTTTCCTCCTGTGGGAAAAGGTAAGGGACGGAGCGTCGTGCTCCGTCCCATCCGTGTAAATTACATCTCGAAAATCATCATGTTGGTGACAATGGCATTCAGGGTCGGACTCGGGCGCATGGCTTTGCCGACTCTGACTTTGTCCGGGTGGTAATAGCCGCCCATGTCGACCGGTTTCCCCTGGGCCCCGATCAGTTCGGTATTGATCTGCTCTTCATTGTCCTTGAATTTGCGGGCAATGCCGGCGAAACGTGCCTGCAGCGCCTTGTCCTTGGACTGCGCCGCCAGAGCTTCGGCCCAGAAGAGGGCGAGATAGAAGTGGCTCCCCCGGTTGTCGATCTGGCCGACCTTGCGGGCGGGCGATTTGTTGGCGTCGAGGAATTTGGCGATCCCCTGGTCGAGAGTTTCGGCCAGGACCTGGGCCCGGTCATTGCTGAAGGTGGCGGCCAAGTGCTCCAGGGAGGCCGACAGGGCCGAGAACTCGCCGAGGGAGTCCCAGCGCAGGTACCCTTCCTTCACGAACTGCTGGACATGTTTGGGAGCCGAACCGCCGGCGCCGGTCTCGAACAGCCCGCCACCGTTGAGCAGCGGAACGATCGACAGCATCTTGGCGCTGGTGCCAAGCTCCATGATCGGGAAGAGGTCGGTCAGATAGTCACGCAGTACGTTGCCGGTCACCGAGATGGTGTCCTGCCCCTTGCGGATCCGCTCCAGGGAGAAGCGCATCGCCTCCACCGGCGGCTTGATAAGGATCTCCAGCCCCTTGGTGTCGTGATCCTTCAGGTACTTTTCGACCTTGGCGATGACCTGGGTATCGTGGGCCCGGTTCTTGTCGAGCCAGAAGACGGCCGGGGCTCCGGTGGCCCGGCCGCGCCGGACGGCGAGCTTGACCCAGTCCTGAATCGGAATGTCCTTGACCCGGGAGAGGCGCCAGATGTCGCCCTGCTCCACCGCGTGCTCCATCAGCGCTTTGCCGCCGGCATCGACGACGCGAACGGTGCCGTCGGCGGGGATTTCGAAGGTGGTCGGGTGGGAACCATACTCTTCGGCTTTCTGGGCCATCAGGCCGACGTTCGGCACGCTCCCCATGGTGGTCGGATCGAAGGCGCCGTGCTTCTGGCAGTCGGCAATGATTTCCTGGTACATGGTGGCGTAGCAGCGATCCGGAATCATCGCCTTGGTGTCGTGGAGTTTGCCGTCGGGGCCCCACATCTTGCCGGCCTCGCGGACGACGACCGGCATCGACGCATCGACGATAATGTCGTTGGGGACATGCAGGTTGGTGATCCCCTTGTCCGAATCGACCATCGCCAGGGCGGGGCGCTGGCTGTAGATCGCCTGGATGTCGTTCTCGATCTCCTTGCGCTTGGCTTCCGGCAGTTTTTCGATCTTCTTGTAGAGATCGCCTAGGCCCATGTTGGGGTTCACGCCCAGTTCCTTGAGCGTTGACCCATGCTTCTCGAAGGCTTCCTTGTAGAAGACCGAGACGGCATGGCCGAACATGATCGGGTCGGAGATCTTCATCATGGTCGCCTTCAGGTGCAGCGACAGCAGAATCCCTTCCTTCCGGGCGGCCTCGATCTGCTCCTGGAAGAAGTTGCGCAAGGCCTTCTTGCTCATGAAGGTGGCGGAGAGGATCTCCCCTTTTTCGGCCTTCAACTTGTCTCTGAGAGTGGTGGTCTTGCCGTCCTTGCCGACGAAGTCGATCCGGAAGTCGCCGCCGTTTTCCGTGACGACCGATTTTTCATTGCCATAGAAGTCGCCGCCGGTCATATGGGCCACGTGGGCTTTCGACCCTTTGTCCCAGGGGTTCAAGGGGACGGTTTTCGGGTTCTTCCGGGCATATTCCTTCACCGACAGCGGGGCGCGGCGATCCGAGTTCCCTTCGCGCAGGACCGGGTTGACGGCACTCCCGAGTACCTTGGCGTAGCGGGCCTGGATCTCCTTCTCGGCCTCGTTCTTCGGCTCTTCAGGATATTCGGGGAGGTTGTAGCCTTGGTCCTGCAGCTCCTTGATCGCTTCCATCAGCTGGGGAACCGAAGCGCTGATGTTCGGCAGCTTGATGATATTAGCCTCTTTTTTCTGGGTGAGGTCACCCAGTTCAGCCAGATAGTCGGGATTGCGCTGCTCTTCCGTCAGGTTCTCCGGGAAGGTGGCGAGGATGCGGCCGGCCAGGGAGATATCCTTGGCCTCGACATCGACCCCGGTCCCCTTGAAGAAGGCCTGGAGGATAGGAAGCAGGGAGTAGGTCGCCAGAGCAGGTGCTTCATCGATCTCGGTCCAGATGATCTTGTGGGTTTCCATGTACTCTCCTTTGATTCTATTGGATTTATGCCAGAATCGCGGACACCTGCACAGGTGCCCGGTTTGTCGCAGGAATTCCTCATGACGGGCGCAGAATGGCGACCCCCTCGAAAAGGTGTATACAGTATACAAATTGGTTAGAGAGTGTCAAGGGAAAAGATGGGAATCACAGGCGCTGTCCGGTACCTGATCGCGGGTCGGTTCAGGACCCCTTTTTAGTCGGGGCGGGGCTGCTCTGGAGAGTTTCGACGGGGAAGATATCCGACCGGCGGGCCTTCTCCCGCGCCTCTTCCCGCTCACGGGACGAGGTGTCGCGAGGAATGCTCAGGACCTGCCCGGGGTAGATCTGGCGAGGGTCCTTGATCTGATCCCGATTGGCCTGGTACAGCAGTGGCCAGAGCAGAGGATCGCCGTAAACCTCCCGGCGGGCTGAAATGGCCCAAAGCGTCTCATCGGCTCCCACCTGGTAGATCACCGAGAGGGG
>JACZKF010000376.1 GCA_014860175.1 Desulfuromonadales bacterium
GGGCGGGAGGCGGGGAGGGGTTTGCCGTCGGCGCCGACCTCGGCTCCCTGCCGGAGATTTCCCGACTGTTCCGGGAATGCGATGCGGCATTCCTGCAGCGCACCGGGAAGGCCGAACTGGACATTCTCGTCAACAACGCCGGGATCGGGCTGGTCGGGACGGTCGATCAGACGACGGAAGAGATGTTCGACCGTCAGTTCGACATCAACGTCAAGGGGCTCTTTTTCGTCACCCAGAACGCCGCCCCCCGGCTCCGCCCCGGCGGCAGGATCGTTAACCTCTCTTCCCTGGTGGCGTTGCGCGCCTATCCCGATTGCGCCGCCTACGCGGCGACCAAGGGGGCGGTCAACAGCCTGACCATGGCCTTCGCCTCCCAGTTCGGCAACCGGGGGATCACCGTCAACGCCGTCGCCCCCGGCATGACGGCGACCGATTTCGTCGCCTCCTACATGGGGGACGAAAACTACGTCCAACTGGTCAAATCGACTACGGCCCTCGGTCGGATCGGCGCCTCGGAAGACATCGCCGGCGTCGTGGCCGCCCTCGTCTCGCGCGATTCCGGCTGGGTCACCGGGCAGACGATCTACGCCACGGGAGGGATGCAGCTGTGAGCTGTGCCAACCGGGGGAGTCCCTCCCACGCGGTCTCATTGAAGGGGAACAACAGCCGGCATCGTGAAAGATGCATCGGAGGTTCGCCATGAAGATCGAAACCAGGAAGTCTTTTTGCCGATTCTGCCATGCCAACTGCGCCATCGAGGTGGACGTGGCCGACAACCGGGTCATCGCGGTGCGCGGCGATGCCAGCAATCCCCTGTTTGGTGGCTACACCTGTTGCAAGGGGCGTCAGCTGCCGGCCCAGACCCACCACGCAAGTAGACTCCTCTCCCCGCGCAAGCGGCTGCCGGACGGCAGCTCTCAGAAAATCTCATCCGAGAAGGCGTTCGATGAGATCGCCGCCACCCTCCGTACCCTCATCCACCGGCACGGACCCCGCGCCATCGCCAGCTACAACGGCAGTTATGCTTTCCAGAATTCGACCGCGCTGCCGCTGGCCCGAGCCTTTCACACCGGATTGGGCTCTCCTTCGTACTTCACCAGCGTGACCATCGACCAGCCGGCCAAGTCTTACATGTGGGCCCGGTTCGGTTCCTGGGGGGGAGGGTGGCATACCTTCCGCGACTCCGACGTGGTCATGCTCCTGGGGAACAACTGCTTCATTTCCCATTACTCGCCCCCCGGGGGGGTTCCGCCCTTCAACCCGGTGCGTCGTCTGCGTGATGCCCAGGCGCGCGGGCTCAAGGTCATCTGCGTCGATCCCCGCCGGACTGAAGTGGCGCGTGCGGCCGATCTCCACCTCCAGATCCGCCCGGGTGAGGATCCGACGCTGCTCGCGGGGATCATCCGCATCATTCTGGAAGAGGGACTGCACGACCGCGAGTTCTGTGCCGAAAACATCCAGAGCCTCGATGCACTGAGAGATGCCGTCGCCGACTTCACGCCGGAATATGTCGCCCGTCGCTGCGGCGTGCCGATCGCGCAGGTCCTGGCGGCGGCCCGGATGTTCGCCCGCGGGCCGCGCGGGGTCGTATCGTCGGGGACGGGTCCGGAACTGGCGCCGCATGGGACATTGACGGAACATTTCATCCTGACGCTCAATGCCATCTGCGGACGCTGCTACCGGCAGGGGGAAGTATCCGCTATACCCAGGATCTTTCTCCCGCCGGTACCGCGCAAGGCCCAGGTCCATTCGCCAAAGCCCCTCTGGGGGGAAGGCTTTCATCCATCCAGGATTCGCGGACTCACTGCTCTTGCGGGAGAGATGCCGACCCCCACCGCCGCCGATGAAATGCTCCTCCCCGGCGCCGGTCAGATCAAGGCCCTTCTCTGTGTCGGCGGCAACCCGGTCGTCGCCTGGCCCGATCAGGTCAAAACGCACCGGGCGCTTCGTGCCCTCGACCTTCTGGTCTGCGTCGATATTACCCTTTCGGCAACCGCGAAGCTCGCCGATTACGTTATTGCCCCGCAGGTGTGCCTCGAGCGCGAAGACGCGACCCTCCTGTCCGACTGGTGGTACGAGGAGCCGTATGCTTTTTACACTGAGGCCATGGTCACCCCGGCCGGTGATGTGGTCAACGAGTGGGAGTTTTTCTGGGAGCTGGCCAGACGCCTCGATATTCCTCTCGACCTTCCTGGGGGCCGGCTTCCTTTGGACAAAAAGCCGACGACCTTCCAGGTGCTCGAAATGATCACGGCCGGCGCGCGGATACCGCTGGCGGAAATCCGGGCGGCCACCCGTGCGGGGGGGCGCATCTTCGAAGGCGCCGAAGTGATCGTCCAGGCAGCCGATCCGGAAAACCGGGGGCGTTTCCACCTCGCTCCCTCGGGCGTTGCCGACGAGATTCGAACCCTGAGGGGGGACACAGCGGCGGAGGGTGGCGGCGCCGATGCGTCCGGCCGGTCCTACACCCACCTGCTGGTGTCGCGTCGAACCGGGCATTTCTTCAACTCCTCCGGCCACCATATCGAGGCGCTGCGCCGCAAAGGCGCCATCAATTACGCCCATCTTCATCCGGACGATCTGCAGGCGCTGCGCATCGAATCGGACGGCCTCATAGAAATCGAGGCGGAGAACGCCTGCATCGTCGGCGTCGCCCTCGCCGATCGGACGGTGAAGCCGGGCGTCGTCTCCATGGCCCACTGCTTTGGCGATGTCGACAGTAACCGGGAGAACGTGCGCGAAAAAGGAAGCAGCACGAACCGACTGGCCATGACGGACAAATATTTCGATCCGATCACCGGAATGGTGCGCCTGAGCGCCATCCCGGTCAACTTGCGGCCGCTCCCGGACACTAGGGCCTATCAGGATTCCGGGGTAAGAACTGACTGCGGCAGTGCCGTCCCTGGATAACGTGAACAGCGGGAAGGAGAGAAAAATGGCCGGTATTTCGGGGAAGGTCGCCATCGTCCTGGGCGCGACCGGCGGTATGGGGCAGGTGATTGCCCGGCGGTTCGCCCGCGAAGGGGCGAGGGTGATGGTATCGGGCCGCAACCTCGAGGTGCTGCGGACCCTCGCCGGCGAAGTCGGTGGAGAATATGTGCCGTGCGACATCGGTAAGCAGGCGGATGTTGACCATCTGGTGTCGACTACCGTCAGCCGTTTCGGCAGGGTCGATGTGGCGGTCAACGCCTCCGGCTACGGGCTGCTGAAGCCGTTTCTCGATACGACCCGTGAAGAGTTGGAGGAGATGGCCGCGATACAGTTCATCGGCCCCTTCCAGTTCATGCAGGCCCTTCTCAAAGTGATGCCGCGCGGCGGCTCGATCATTCAAATCTCATCGGCGACCGCCACCATCATGTTCGATAGCCATGCGGCTTACATGGGGACCAAGGCGGGCATCGACCACGTGGTTCGTTGTGTCGCCAACGAGTTCGGGGAGCGCGGCATCCGGGCCAACTCCATATCACCAGGGCTGACGGATACGCCGATGGCGGCGCTGGCTTTCCAGAGCCCGACGGTCGTAGATCTCTTCAAGCGGGAATACCCGCTGGGGAGAATCGGCACCGCCGAGGATATTGCCGAGGCTGCTGTGTGGCTGGCTTCGGACGCCTGTTTCGTCACCGGCCAGAACCTGCAGGTGAACGGCGGCCTGACCCTGCGCCGCAATCCGCGCCTCAGCGAAATCCTGCCGCTGCTCGGATCTGCCAGCGTGGAGGAGACGGGGTAACCCCTGACCTGTGTAAACCGGGGCCGGAGACGGTCCCTCAATGGGATGAAATATGAGATCGCTATTCGAAAGATGCCGCATCAACGGCATGGAACTGCGCAACCGGCTGGTCCGGTCGGCCACCTGGGAAGGGATGTGCGACGAGGCGGGGCGGCCGACGGAACAGCTGGTCGGTCTCTGCCGGGAACTGGCCGAGGGAGGGGTCGGGCTGATCGTCTCCGGATTCGCCTTCGTGCGGGAGGACGGCAAATCGATGCCGTTCCAGATGGGGATCGATCACGACCGGCTCGAAGCCGACTGCCGGCAGATGGTAGCGGCCGTACACGCGGCGGGGGGGAAAATCGCCCTCCAGCTGGCCCATGCCGGCGGGCAGACGAAAAGCAAGTACGCGGGGCGCCAGCCGTTCGCCCCGTCGGCGGTGCCGGCCCCGAATTTTCCCGCCGTGCCGGCGCCCCTCAGCACCGCCGAGATCGCGGCGATCATCACTTCCTTCCAGGAGGGGGCGCGCCGGGCCCGGGACTGGGGGTTCGATGCCGTGCAGTTCCATGGCGGCCACGGCTACCTCATCAGTCAGTTTGCTTCGCCGCTGACCAACCGGCGGACCGACGGCTACGGCGGCAGCATCGAGAACCGCGCCCGCTTCGTTCTCGAGTTGTACGCGGCGGTACGGGCGGCGGTCGGCCCCGACTACCCGGTCATGGTGAAGATGAATATTGCCGACCATCTCGACGGAGGCCTCGAACCGGCGGACGGGCTGTTCATCGCCCAGGCGCTGGCTGCCGCCGGCATCGACGCCATCGAAGTGTCGGCTGGCACCATGGTGTCGGGGGAGAAGACGCCGACCCGGAAGCGTATCTCCAGCCCGGACCAGGAGGCGTATCACCTCGACCTGGCGCGCCTGGTCAAGCAGGCGGTGAACTGTCCGGTCATCGTCGTCGGGGGTTTTCGCTCCCTCGAGATGGCCGAGAAAGCGGTGCGCGACGACCGGATCGACCTGGTCGCCCTGTCGCGACCCCTGGTGCGGGAGCCGCATCTGCCGCGCCGCTGGCAGCTGGGGGACGGCCGGCCGGCGACCTGCATCTCCTGCAACGGCTGCCTGCTCCCCGGCCTGGAGGGGGGCGGCATCTGCTGCATCCTCGATCGCTCAGAAACCAACGCTCTGGGAGGAAATAGATGAAAGCACTGCAGCTGGTCGCCTGGCAACAAGAGCCGGAACTGCGCGAAGTTCCGGTGCCGGAGCCCGGCCCCGGGCAGGTTCTGATCAAGGTCGGCGGCGCCGGCGCCTGCCACTCCGACCTGCACGTCATGGAATGGCCGGCGGGGACGCTCCCCTACCAGGTGCCGTTCACCCTCGGGCACGAGAACGCCGGCTGGGTGGAGAAAACTGGCTTCGGCGTGGAAGGCTTTGCCGTCGGCGATCCGGTCGCCGTCTACGGACCCTGGGGGTGCGGTTACTGCTATGCCTGCAGCCAGGGGATCGAGGTCCACTGCGAGAATGCGGCGAAGGTGAACGGCGGTGCCGCCGGCTGCGGTCTGGGGCTGGATGGCGGCATGGCCGAGTATATGCTCGTCCCTTCCCCCCGGTTTCTCGTACCGCTCGGAAGCCTAGCGCCGGAAGAGGCGGCGCCGCTCACCGACGCGGCCCTCACCCCCTATCATGCCATCAAGCGCTCCCTGCCGCTTCTCACCCCCCGGGCGAGCGCTGTGGTCATCGGCGTCGGCGGCCTCGGCCACCTGGCCATCCAGATCCTGCGGGCGCTCACCAGCGCCCGGATCATCGCCGTCGACATCTCCGAGGAGAAGTTGAAGCTGGCCGCCGAGGTCGGTGCCGATGCGACGGTGCTTTCCGACGCCGAGGCCGCCGCCAAAGTCGCCGAACTGACCCGTGGGCAGGGGGCGGAACTCGTCCTCGATCTGGTCGGCCTCGATACGACCCTGGCGATGGCGGCCAAGATGGCCCGCAAAATGGGGCACCTGACCGTCGTCGGCATGGCCGGCGGCACCTTGCCCTACAACTTCTTCGCCGTCCCGGCCGAATGCGCCGTCGTGACCCCCTACTGGGGCTCGCTGCCGGAACTGGTCGAGGTCGTCGCCCTGGCGGAGCGTGGCCAGATCCGCAGCCACAACGCCTACTATCCGCTCGAGCGGGCGCACGAGGCCTACCGCGACCTGCGCGCCGGGACCCTGGCGGGGAGAGCGGTCATCGTACCGAACCGATAACGGATCCGGTCGGAAGCGG
>JACZKF010000037.1 GCA_014860175.1 Desulfuromonadales bacterium
GGTGATCAATGGCCAGGGGTGGTGGTTCTTCGACACCGACGGCAACCGCCGGTGGGACTCTTCCATCGACCAGAGGCTGCAGTTCGGTCTGGCCGGCGACCTGCCGGTGGCAGGTGACTGGAACGGCGACGGGCGCAGCGATTTCGGAGTGATGCGCAACGGCGTCTGGTATCTCGACGGCAACGGCAACCGGGCCTGGGACTCCGGTGTCGATCTGACCTTCCCATCATTCGGCGTCCCCGGTGATCAGCCGATGGGCGGGGTGTGGCGGTAGGCGTAAATGGTCAGGGGCGGTTGCCCTTGCCCATTTGTCTTGGAAGTTTTTATTACAGTTCTTTTCTAGTTCGCATCAATCAAGTTGCATCCATTCATGTAGAGGGGGTAGTCATGAGCATCGGCGAAAAGGTCAAAAAGGAAATTACCGAAATCGAACATCGCAAGGACATAACGGACGATGAGAAAGTATCCCGCATAACGCATATTGCTTGCGCAGTCTGTGCCGGTGTGGCGATACAGCCTATTCCCTTTGCCGATATCTTCATACTTACCCCAATACAGGCTTATTTTGCGAGTCGCATAGCAGCCATTCGCGGCGTACCGGTCAGCGAATCGGATGCCTCAAATTGGATTAAGGAAATCATCAGTCTCGTCGGGATGGGAATCATTGCGCAACAACTCGCTATTGCCATCTGGAAGGTCGTAACGTTCGGACTTGGAGGGTTGCTGACCATTCCCCTCGTATATGGACTTACCTTCGCCATCATGAAAGTCTCAGATGCATATTTCACCGCAAAGGCCCGCAAGGAAACCTTATCCGATGAACAAATAAAAGCAATTTGGAAAACAGCCTACACGGACGGGAAAAAAATGGGGGCTAAGGAGGAAGAAAAAATTAAATCCCAAGCGGAAGCCTGACATGACTTCTCGTCGAGCACTTCAATACCTCCGGAAAAATTTTGATTCCGTCGCTATCGTGACAGCGCTTGCGACCGTAGCCATAACTGAAGAAATAAGTGTCCTAAGCGAAAAGGAGCATGCGGTTCTGGCGGCATTGAGGCGCTCAAATTCTTCCCTTCAAGACGTTTCGTATCCTGAGATTCAAGATTACCTGCGAGGCCTCAATGAAACGCAGATCCCAGGACTCGTTTCCAATGTCAAAGGGATTCTCCATGAAATGGAATTCGTTCGATTAGAAAATGAGGATGGCGATAGTGTCTATGCCTCCTTTTTTGACGCGACCAATCACCCAGAGACAGATATTCAATTAATCGATCAATTTACTGGTGAAGCTTGGGAGGTTCAGTTAAAAGCCACAGATGACTCGCATTATGCTTCTGAATGGATAGACAAGCACCCGGATGGCGAGATTCTGGTCACGGAAGAATTAGCCCAAAAAATGGACTTACCGACTTCGGGACAGTCGAACGATGAGCTGACGGCAAATGTAGAAAAATTTGTCGATAAGATGGTAGCGCTAGATGATGATGATATCTGGTCCTTTTTCCCGGCGCTCACTGCCGCCTCTTTGGGGATGGTTGTGTGGGAACTGTGGAGAAGGTACCGCAGAGGCGCCATTACTTGGGGCCAGTTCAAAAACCTCACTGTGCGCGCAACCGGCATTAAAGTGGCGAAAATTGGTCTGATCACCGCGCTTCTTACCATTCCGGTAGTAGGACAGATTACCGGCGCCATGTTAGTTGCCAAAATTCTGATCAGCGCAAAGGCCACTTTTTACGATCCCAAACAGGGGGAGTCTCAAGCGGGAAGAGAGGCCTTGACGCAAAGACCAGTTTTTTCCGAACCCGCTGTTTAGTCTTCGTATTTTTAAATGGGGAGAACCATGCTGAAAAATATCCGCGCCAGAGCAGCTGGAGCCTTATCGGACCAACTGTTCAAAGTAATACCAATAACGATTCCCGTAGCCATTATAAACGACTCCATCTGCGCAAACTTGGAGAGAATTAACGCAACCACAGGCAACACCTTTCAGTCCCTTAAAATTCAATCTTGCCTCGATTTTTTGACCATCCACGGAAAGGTTCTGCATGGATCAGTTTTCGCTGATTTTTCCATAAAAGTTATCCCTCTTGAGCCCGTATGGGAAGCGAACAGCCATCAACTTCTCTTCAAGATTTTGGATTCCAGCCTTGAAATCGAAAAGTCGGGAATTCGGGGTGCCCTAGCAGCTTTAGGGAAAGTCATTTTTGAATCGATAACCGGCATGGATATTTTTTCTCAGAAGCTGCGGGATTTCTCTGATGAACAAGGGAATGTTGTTTTAGTCCTTGATTTTTTAAATGGAAAAGCTAGCCAAACTTTGAAGTACCTTGAATTGAAACAAATTAAGCCTGGAAATGAAAAAATCACGTTGTCCGTTCAGGTGATTAAAAGAGATATTGCTGAAATTCCTAGCGAAATTATTCAATATTTTAAACGAAAATATTTCCAGACATGCACCTGAATAGATTTACTTGATTGCCATTAGCTACATGTGAAACCCTGCGTGCTGAAATATCTATTTATTGAACCCGGTATCCCAGGCCCGGTTGTGGTTGTCTGGTACCTCGACGGCAACGGGGACTCCGGTGTCGCGGCTTTCGGCATCCCCGGCGATCAGCCGATGGGCGGGGTATGGCGGTAGACGTAAAAATCAACCCAATAACAATCGGAGGGCGGCCAGGGGGCCGCCCTCCTTATTTTTCATCTCAGGAAAACAGCCGGAAATCCGAGGTCAGCACCCGCAGGGTCACGATCAGGGTGAAGAGTCCGTAGCAGAGCAGGCAGAGGAGGGCGAGGCGGCGCTGCAGCCAGGGGAGCGTCGCGCTGAGGCTTGGGATGCCGTGGAAGGGGGCGAGGACACCGCACCCCATGCCGGCGACGGCGCCGCCGAACAGGGTGGCGTAAAGGAGATAGCCGAGGTGGTGGTATTCGGCCTGGAGAAGGCAGAAGGGGCAGTGATGGTGCGGCAGTTCGTAAAAGGTGGGGGCGAAATAGGAGATGGTGGCCGCCACGCCGGCCAGAAAAGTCAGGCCGGCGACGATCGCCAGGGCGTAGCCGCGCCCCCGGCCGCGCAGGAACCATAGCCACAGGGCCAGAGTCAGGAAGGCGCCGAGGTAAAAGGCGCCGGCCGTCGGCAGGGGAGGGAGGCCGGCCAGCTCCGAGCTGACCGTCCCTTGCCCGGTGCTGAAGAGACTGCCGCAGCAGGAGGTGATGACATCCCCCTTTAGGCCGAAGAAAAACCTCCAGACCAGCAGCGACTCGAGGTAGATCGGCAGCGCCAGCACCAGCAGCAGCGAGTATTTGGCCCGGATCAGCGGGTAGTCGTAGCCGCGGGCGTCGGCGAAATTCAGGATCAGCCAGAGGCCGGCGAAGAGGAAGTTGCCGATCTTCAGCGCCAGCGCCGGATAGCCGAGGCTGTTGGCGTTGAAGGTGCCGACGGCGCACATGGCGCCGGCGATCTGCACATGCAGGGTATCGGCCACGTAGACCAGCAGCGCCAGCGACAAAAGCTGGAACAGCAGGGCATAGGCCAGCAGGGTGGAGATCAGGTAGGTGTTGCGCTCGAGCTGGAGCTGGAGTTCGCTGCCGCTCTCCCGGTCCCAGTGCTTGAGGATGTGCGAGGCGTGAAAAGAGGCGAACAGGACCATCGCCGAAATGAGTACCGAGGCGATCAGCAGCGCCAGCACCGCCGGATGCAGGATCATGCCGGCTCCGCTTCGGCCGGGGCCAGGCGGCCGTCGCGCATCTCCACCAGGTCATCGACCAGCCCCGCGGCGTAGACAATCGGGTCGTGGCTGGCGATCACCACCGTTTTCCCCTCCGCCCGAAAACTCTCCACCAGCTCCATGAACTGCCGCGACAGGCGGCTGTCCAGATGCGCCGTCGGCTCGTCGGCGATCAGGACCAGCGGGTCGTTGATGAGCGCCCGGGCGATGGCGACCCGCTGCGCCTCGCCGCCGGAGAGGAGCTCCACCCGCGACTCGCGCTTGCCTGCCAGGCCGAAGCGCTCCAGCAGCGCCAGCGCCCGGGCGGTGATCTCGAGGCGCCTCTCGCCCGAAGGGAGCGCTGGCAGCATGACGTTTTCGAGGACGCTGACGCCGCGCACCAGATTGAACTGCTGGAAGATGAAACCGAAGGCGTGGCGGCGGATATCGGTGAGAAAGCGCTCCGGCAAAGAGGTGACATCCAGCTCGGTTTCCCCCTCGCCGGTCGGCAGCCAGCTCGGCCGGACCCCCGACAGCCGGATGCGCCCCGAGGTCGGCCGGCTCATGCAGCCGATGAGGCTCAGCAAGGTCGTTTTGCCCGACCCGCTCGGCCCCTTGAGGACGGTCACCCGCTCCCGGGCGATGCTCAGGGAGACATCGCCGACGGCGGTGAACTCATTGCTTTTCCCCGTGTTGTAGCTCTTGGTGACGGCCGAGAGATGAATCATGTCACTGCCTCATGGCCGCATCGGGATCGATGGTGGCCGCGCGCCAGGAAGGGACGATGGTGGCGACGGTATAGGGGACGACGGTGAGAAAAAAAAGAATGGCCAGCTGCAGCGGGCTGACCTCGGGGGTGAGCCGGAAGGCGGGATAGATGACCGCCCACCCCTTGAGCGCCGGTGCAAAAATGGGGGCGGAAAAGACAAAGACATGGACAAAGGCGAAGAGGACGCCGAGACAGAAGGCGCTGAGGGAGACCGCGCACCCCTCCCAGAACTTCAGCAGCAGCACATCTCCGGTCTCCCAGCCGATCGATTTGAGGATACCGATTTCCCGCCGCTCTTCGGCGCTCAGGCCGGCCGCCTTGTCCCAGGCGAAGACGAGGAAGGAGAAGACCGCGGCCATCAGCAGCACGATCATCATTCCCCCGCGCCAGTCGAAAATCGCATCATAGGTGCGCAGGATCTCGCTTTTGAGAATCGGCCGGGTGTCGGGGTAGCGTTCGACAATTTTTCCGGCGACGGTCGCCAGCTCCCGCGGGTTGGCGACGGAGACGGCCAGGTCGACGGCGAACCCCGGAGGCATGTTGAACAGTTGCTGGAAATCGCCCGCCGCCATCAACACCAGATCGGTCGCAATCAGCTCCGACTCGGAGCTGAGAACCGCCTCGACGGTGTACAGTAGTGATTCTCCCCGGTAGGAGCGCAAGGGGAGCAGGTCGTCGGCGGCCAGCCCCAGGTTGCGGGCGACCCCGGCGCCGACGGTAACCACCCCTGGCACGGCCGTACCGGCGGGGGGGACCAGCAGCGTGTAGTTGGCGCCGGTGGTCGGGTCGAAGTAATATCCCCAGAGGCGCGGAGTGACGGCGGTGACGCCGCGGATGGCGGCGATCCCTTCGGCATAGTCGTGCGAGATCAGGTCGTGACGGCCGGCCGACAGCCGTTGCACCACCATCTCGGGAGCTTCGCTGAGCAGCAGTAGCGCCTCCCGCTTCAGCGCCGTGGTGAAGAAGGTGACCGAGGCGATGATGAAGACGATAAAGATATAGATGGCCAGCAGCGACAGGTTCTTCCCCTTGCGCCGGAGCAGGGAGGCGAGGGTGAAGTCGAGAATGTTGCGCTGGCGTTCCAGGCTGCGGTTCACAGCGGTCGTCTCCAGGGGAGAGGCGGCGAAACCATCGAACCGCTGGGGAAATGCTCCAGGGCCAGGGGGTGGTCCTGGAACGGGGCGTGGTGGTCGGCCTGACTCAGGTGGCGGGTGTAGCGCGCTTCGGTGAACAGGGCGAGGTCGGTCAGGCCGAGGGTTCGCACCAGGCGGGCATTGCCTTCCCGGCCGGCCTGGTCGCGCTCCTGCCGCAGCTCGCCGTAGCCGAGCAGGGCGACGAACAGCAGAGTGCAGACCAGGAGGAAGATGGCGAACAGATCGGAGCGGCGCAAACGGTTCAGTCCAGTTCGAGGAGCGCCTGCGGCGTCACCTCGCCGAAGGTCACCGGGGGGCGGCCCCCATGATCACGCATGAACTCGGCGGCCTCATCCCGGCTCTTGAAGGGGATCAGCTCGTTGCCCATCGGTCCCAGCAGATCGCTCCCCGGGACGTAAACGGCCTGTCTCCCATCGATGAAAGAGAGGCTGTAATAGTCCTTGACGTGGACGGCCTCGATCTTCTGCCGTGCGGTCTGGGGGAGGTACTTGCCGGGAAAATGAATGAATTTGAACAGGTCCTTGGGTCCGCACAGGAACAGCGGGGGGTGGTCGTTCAGCTCGGCAATGGCCATCCAGTCGGGATGCCGGGTCACGAACATGCCGCAAACCGGGCATTTGTCGTTTTTCCCGGGCGCCGGCGGTTCCGCCACGGCCACCGCCGACAGGCTCAGGATCAGCGCCAGCAGGAAAAAGAGAAGGGGCGGGCGCCTCACGACGGGTTCTTCTCCTCGGGGTGGTGGTGTCGGGGCTTGGCTGGTGAATGCTCCAGTTTTTTCGCTTTGCGCCGCTCCCGGATCAATCGGGTGTCTTCGTACAGATCCGTATAGGCTGCCTGCAGAGCTTGTTCAAAATCGGCCAGGGTCCCCCCGTGCTCGCGGATGAAGCGTTCGGCCTGCGCCTGGCCGGCAAAGGCCCACTTGGCCCGGGCGCTCATGACCCCGCGCTTGTTGCCGCCGATCACCCAGAAGGCCTTGTCGGCAGGCAGGAGCTCCCCGGTCTGGAAATCGCCGACGCTGATCGTCCGGGGTGACTTGTCGAGGTTGTTGACCAGATCGACGGCGGCGCAGCGGATGCTGCAGGTCCCCATCTGACTGCCGTCATCATAGACGATGAGCATCCGGCTGAAGGCGAACTTGTCGCGATCCATCCCGCAGTAGAC
>JACZKF010000377.1 GCA_014860175.1 Desulfuromonadales bacterium
GTGCAAGTTCTTCGACATTAACAAGGGGATCTGCACCGAAATGGTGGTCGACTGTCTGCGCAGCGAGCTCGGCCTCGAGGTGACGGCGAGCGATCTGCGGGCCGCCGTCCGCCGGGCCTTTCTGCGCGGGTTGGCCCTGGAGCTGCGTCAGGGGTACGGCAAGGAGGAGTACGCTTTGCCGGCGGAGGTGTTCGACAGCCCCAACCCCCACATCAAGCTGCCGCGCATCGCCACCCCCGAGTTCTTCAGGGAGTTGTCGGAGCGGGTGTGGGCGGTTTTCGAGCCGGAACTGGCAGGGTTGCTGCCGGAGGTGGAATAGCCGCAACGGTTCGCTTCAGGATCGACTCAGACCAGATCTTTCAGCCAGCGAAAGGCGACCAGGGTGCCGACGGCCGAGCCGAGGGAGGTAAAAAAGAAGACCAGCAGCACTCGGGTCAGTCGATTCCCCCACCAGCCGCGCAGGGTGGCCAGGTCTTCGTTGACGCACTCCAGATCGCGCACCGTCGGGGCGGCGATGAAGGCCTGCACCAGGCCGGTGACCATGCCGGCGCCGATGGTCGGGTTGAGGGAGGTGAGGGGGGCGGCGACGAAGGCGGCGGCTACCGTGACCGGATGGGCCAGGGCGACGGTCGCCCCCAGGGCAGCCAGCAGGCCGTTGGCGAGGACCCAGGCGAGGGCGGCGCCGGCCAGGCGGTCGCGGTCGCCGAAGAAGAAACCGGCAATGAACAGGGAGATCACCACCGCGGGGATCAGCCAGGGGAGGACCCGGGAGAGGGTGGTCTTGGCGGGAATGGTGGAGATTTCGGTGATCTCCTCCGGCCGGCTCTTCTCCCCCTGCAGGTGCTGCAGAATGCCGGGGACGTGCGCCGCCCCGACCACCGCCACGATTTTCGCGCCTGGCGCCAAGCGGATGAAATGCGCCATGTAGAGATCGCGTTCATCGACCAGAATGGTTTTCACCGACGGCAGGAGAGTCCCCATCTCCTCCAGCATGGCCCCGAGGGCGTCACCCTGGCGCAGCTTGGCCAACTCCTCTTCGTTCACCTTGTGGTTTTCAAACAGGCTCGCCAGCAGGGTCGCCAGCAGATTCATCCGTTTCCAGAAGCCAGTGCCGCGCCAGACCCGCAGCAAGGTGGTGCGCAGGTCACGGTCGATCAGTTCGACGGCCATCCCCCGCTCTTCGGCCAGATCGGCGGCGGCGGCCAATTCGGCCCCGGGCTTCACTCCGGTCTGCAGCCCCATCCGGCGCTGGAAGGAGGCCAGAGCAAAGTTCGCCAGCAGCATCGGCCCCTGCCCCTGGCGGATCGCCTTGACCAGGTTCAGCGATTGCCAGCGATTGCCGTCCTTCAGCGCCTGGCGGCGTTGCTGGTCGAGTTCGACGCAGACGGTGTCCGGGGCCTCGGCCTCGATCACCCGGCGGACGGTCTCCACCGAGTCACGGGAAATGTGGGCGGTGCCGACCAGGACGATCTCCCGGCCGTCAAGGGTCAAGCGATGGATATCGGAATCGGTTGCGCTCATGGGTGCCTATGATAGCACATCGGGTGCCCTTCTGGAGCCTTGCTTCATCCTGGCGGGAGACGAACGGCTCCGATTTGCTATAGTTGTTGTAGGATCCAAGCCTGCAAAGGAGGACTCTGCATGGATAAAGAAATCTTTGTCTACATCTGCAACAAGATGGAAGAAGGCCGGGAAGGTGTGTTCGTCAACCACCCCGCCACCCAAGAGGGGGGCGAGGTCATCGAATGCACCGGGGAGCAGATGATCGTGCGCACCTCGTCCGGAGAAGAGCGGCGCTGGGACTATCAGGAGTGCGAAGAGACCCTGAGCCGGCGTGAGATTTTTCCGTATAGGTAATTAGCCTTCCGCCAGACGGCTCGCAAAAAAAGCGCCGTCTGGCGGCGCTTTTTTCTTTGTGGGCACTCTCCACTCCTACCGTGGATCGCCTAGGCCTCATGCGAGTCCTAACAGGGGGAACGGCTTGTGAGTACATCAGGCGTCCCAATCGGAGTTGGGCTGGCTCACCGCACTCAACGAAACCATCCCGTTTTCAGCAATATTCCGCCTGGGCGTTTGCGACCTCACCTGTAGGGTAGAGAGCGTTTTCCACACCGTCAGTATAGGAGAAGAGCGCTTCGCAGACAAGAGGAAATCGCGCCTCCCTCTCAGCCACAGACGCCGATGAGATTTTTCTTCTCCCAGCGCACTTCACAGGGGAGGGAGCAGCAGAACCGCTCCTGCCCATTGAGTTGGCGCCGGATCATCCGTTCCCGCGGACGGCGCCGCCCGCATACAGCACAACACACCTGATCCATTTAACCTCCATTAGGGCTCGTTTTCATTTTCTGCCAGTATAGCGGCGGCTCAAGAGCGCGCAAGGGGAGGGATGTATTCCAGGGACGGCATCAGCAGCTCCTGGTCAGTCAACGGCCCAGGAGCCAGGCTGGAAGATCGACAAAAATTCTTCCCACGCGTAGCTCCCCACCGGGTGCCGGAGCCGCCGCAGCAGGTTTTTTTTGACCCCCGCTCCCTTTGGCCTTATGCTGAAAAGTACACCATGTCAAATAGGAGGTCCCTGCATGCTCCGCAAACACAGAAGATCCACACCGGCGGGAATTCTGCTCGCCCTGGTTCTGCTGGCCGGCTGCGCCTGGGCCGACCGGACTGAGCCGGCCCGGCCCGACATGGCCAAGCAGGTGGGGGAACGGGCCCCCATCTTCCAGGTCGCCACCTCCCAGGGGACCCTGGCCGATTACGACCGCGACTACTACGGCAAGCATCACCTGGTTCTGACCTTCGTTCCGGCGGCTTTCACCCCGGTCTGAACGGGGGAGATGGAGGGTCATCAGAGGAACCTCTACCTCTATGACCGCTTCAACGCCCGCGTGGCGGGCGTCAGCCGTGATCAGGTCGCTACTCTGGAATACTGGGCGGAGGACCTGGGACTGACTTTCCCGGTCTTCTCCAACCCGATCGGTCATCTCGGAATCTGGTTCGGTGCCCTGGCCGAAGGGTATCCGATGTTCTCCCGGCGCACGGTGGTCATCGACAAGTGGGGGGTGATCCGCTATCTGCGTGACGGCTCCCCTGATTACCGGGAGATTCTCACCCTGCTGCAACGGCTGCATGCCGAGGAGGAGGGGCGATGAAGGCCAACTGCACACGTCGGCTCTGGCGGCTGCTGGCTGTCGTCGGTGCCCTGGGGCTGCTGAGCGCCTGCATGCCGGTCGCCACCGGGGTGGTCGAGCCGCTGCAGCAGCAGGAGGATAGCACCGTCACCTGGCAGCAGGAGTACCGCTTCGCGCCGCCGGGGGGAGGCTGGCAGCTCATCGATCTTGACGAAGACGATTATTCCATCGCCTACATGAAGCTTTGTCAGGACGGCTACCCCTGCCAGAGTACCTTTGCCTATGCCGAGGAACCGTTCGGCTATTCCCTCGATTTCGAGGAGCGCCAGGCCGAGTTTTTCAAGCGCTTTCTCTGGGCTGGCCGGGTAATATTCGAGCCGGCCCGACTCAGAAAGGTGCAGCTCCCCGGGGGGGAAGGGCTGGAAGCGGTCACTATCGGCCGGGAGCCGGTGCTGGGGCACAAGGTGCGGGCGAAAATCATTTTCGCCCGCCGCGGTGAGCGGGTGGTCGCCTTCTACTATAGCCAGTGGCGCCCGGAAGCCGCCGCTTTCGATCTGACCGAAGAGGCCGACTTCGACCGCTTCGTGGCATCCTTCCGGTTCCTCCAGCCCTCCTTCTACGAACGGCTGGCCGAGCCGCCCCGCTGAGGCGGAAGAAGGCCCCCCTTCGAGACAAAGGGGGGCCGTTTTACAGGCTGTCGAGGTAGGCGGAAAGGGCGTCAACTTCCTCGTCGCCAAGTACGCCGACAGGAAACATCCCCCCGCTTACCTGCCGCAAGTCATTGACGATTTCCCCCCCTTTCCCTGCAAGCGCCCGGGCATCATGGCAATAAGCGCAATGCTTTTCGAAAAGAAGACGCCCCGTGCCTCCTTGGGGGATCTGACCGTTATGAGTGATGAGCGCAGCCGCAGAGTCCTTGCGCCGTACAGGGGGCCGCCGAGCGGGCGAGAGTGTTCCAGAGCCTTGGAATTTCTGCCGGTGCCAGCTGCTGGGAAGTCCAGGGTGTGTCGAACAGGGACATGAACCGGTTAAAGAAAGCGGGGTCATAGAGGGCAAACCGAGACTCGATCCCCGCCCGGGGAGCTCCTCTATGGAGTTCCACCGGCGGCTGCTGGTAGAAAAAGGAGAAGGCAGCGATCACCAGTTCAAACAGTTGCCGTGAAGGCACTGATGACACCCCCTCTCGCCAGGAGGAGAACGCCAGAAGGGGCTCTGAGGCTTCTCCGATAACGATACCGAGTTCAGCGATGATAAAATGGTCCTCATACCGGTGGCGATGCTCATAAAGGGGGGTCATCGTCCGCCGGTCGAAAAAAGTGTCTTGCAGCAACTGCTGTTCGTCCCCCTCCGATGAATTTGGCGGGAAATGATGGACCAGGTAGGTGGCCAGTGAGTGCTGCTCCACCTCCTCCAAGGCAATGAGTCGCAGCAGAAATGCTCCGGGGACCCCCTGCAGCCAGAAATACCAGGCCGGGTTTTCGTCCCAGATCTGACTGAACCCGGCAAGGGCCACCTGTTTCCGGATGTCCTCGTGCTGCAACAGGTGAAGGAGGGCATTTTCCACCACCCGCCGCTGGTCTTCCGTTCTGTCACGCATCTGCATCCCTCTAACCGAGTTTGCCGGCACGGTAAAGGTCCCGGACGATATCAAGGGTTTCGCGTTCATCGCAGTGAATGCCGGCCGCCCTGGCCATCTGCTCGAAAAACTCCCGGGGATAGGCCAGGGTGAGGGAATAACTTTCTTCATAGCTGTCGAAAAACGAATCCATCACCGAATCCCCAACGGCCAGCACCTCCTGCGCCACCGCGGTCAATCCCTTGCGCAACTGGGCGACCTCCTCCACGCAGGCGGCCACCGCGTCAATCGCCTGCCGTTCGCCGGCCTGAAAAAAAGTGCGCCGGTTCATCTGGTCTTCTCCCGCAGCAGGTAGGCATTGAAGAAGCGGTCATACACCAGCATCAGGCTCAGCATCATCAGGGTCCAGGCCAGCGGCGTATCATCGGGTTGGGCCAGCCCCGGCACCCGGTCGAGAAAAGCGGTGCCGATCCCCTCGGAATAGTAGAACCAGCGCAGCAGCAGACCGATGGCAATCACTGCCAGGGTGCGCACGACCCAGCGGGCCATGGGGGGGAGCTGCCCGGGGGCGTTCCTGAAGAAAACCCGCCAGATGACCAGCCCCATAATGAAGAACCCGGACATCTCGGCTACATGCAGGTGCCGAAAGTACGGTGCATCGACATAGCTGCCGCCAAGGAACGGCTCTTCCCAGAATAAATTCATTACCGCTTCCATCCCGAGAAAGAGCAGGTAGCCGGCGACCGCCGACCCCGCCAGCATCAGGGAAGGGGAAAGAATGGTCCACATCCCATCTTTCGGGAGCAGACTGGCGGGACGCCCTTCCCAGGCCGATTCGACCAGCAGTAACAGAAAAACGGCGGTCAGCAGCCAACCCAGGTTGAAATAGGCGCTGGCGGTCATCGCCACCCCTTCCCACCACGGCGGAACGCCGGCGAAGGTTTGTGCGGGGTAGAAAAGGGAGGTGACATGTGGGTGGAAGAGGATGAGGTAAGCCAACCCGGCAAAGAAGGCGATCCCGAAAAAGTTGGCGATCCCGGCCTTGGCCCGTCCGCATTCGTGCCACAGCTCCTCTCCCACCCCGGCCCGCCAGGCCGGAATTATCCAGAGAAAGGAGGCGGCCAGATAGACGATGGCCAACGACGAGTTCTCCCGGGCGTTGTAAAATTCGGCCCCGGTGCCGCCGGCAGCCACAATGGCGTGGGGGCTGAAATAGGTCACCCCGAAGCGGCCCAGAAAATTCCAGAAGAAGCCATAAAACAGGACGAACAGACCGAGAAATGACACCAGGGTCAACAGCAGGGCTCGGGCCGGTTTCCCCGCCTCGTTCCGCAGCCCGAATACGTCGGTCATGACCACGACAATCAGGAAATAGGCGGCAATCAGGGCAAAGCCATACATGGGGGTATATAACTTCAGGATGCCGTTAGGGGCAAAGAAAACGTGCCACACCCCCCACCCCAGGGCGAACGTCCCCAGCAGCAGGGCGAATCCCAACAGGTGATTGGACTTGGTCTCATTCATTGGCGAATCTCCTGCTAGAGTCCGGGATGGCTGTCCCGGCGTTGAATCTCCCCCGGAGTCCAACCGTGGCCGCACCGGGGGGCCAAACTAAAAAATAACGGTATCGCCGTTGGTCAGAAAGACATTTGACCCTCGGGCGACGCTGGAAATTTTCGGATAGCTCTTGTATGTATCGGTCCCCTTGACGATGGGAAGCCCCGACTGTGCTGCTTTCTCCGCCCAGGCCCAACCGGTGCAGTGATTGCACCCCATCTTCTCCGGCTTGAAAGACTGTGCCCCTTTGATGATGTCGTCAAATTTGGGATCCCAGTTTTCAAACAGCGACAGGTGCAACCCTCCATAGCAGCCATAGGTCTGATCGCCCCCCACGATATTGCGCTTGGCAAAATTGTAAAGGGTCAGCAGACCGGGGTGGCAGCAGCCGGTAATCGTTACGATCCCCTTCCCCTGGATGTTGGCATAGATGACATTTTCCCCCCGCACCCGCAGCAGGATCGGCACGTCAAACTGTTTGATCGCCAGTCCGGGGACCACCGCATGGATGGTCTTATCGTCGACGAGCAGCAGTTCGCCTTGATGGGGAACCGTGTTCTTGGCCCCGGCCACTTTGAACTCCGCCCCCTTGAGGAGCTGGAGGTCTTCCGGATAATGGGTATTGGGGGCGATGATCTTGATTTTCGGATTGTGCTTCAGGGTCGATTCGATTCCCCAGTAATGGTCGAGGTGCCAATGACTGAGCAGGAGAGTATCTATCTCCCCCGAGGCGAGCATTTTGTCGATGCCGTGGCGCTGAAAGACATAATCCATCCAGTCGTTGTTCCAGCCGGTATCCATGAGGAACTTGCGGCGAGAGCCGTCTAAAGCTTCCACCTCGATGAGGGCGGAATAGCCACCGGAATTTTCCCGGTTCCAGGGGACGGTGTACTGGTTGGTGCTGGCCCCGCCGCCATCGGTTATGTCCTTTTTGAAAACATCGTTATTGAACCAGCTGGTCTCGGAAAGGACGGTGACCTTGATGCTCCGGCAAGCTCCGATGTCGCTTTTCGACTGGGCCCCGACTGCCGTAGGAAAGACGACTCCAGCTGCGGTTGCCGCCGCCGCCGAAGTGCCGAGACACTTGAGAAATGTTCTCCTTTTCATAGGACACCTCCGAATGGGTTAATAGCTTTTCTGAATATATATACTCTGCAATATATAAGTCAATAAAATATTGTTCTACTGTTTTGCCCGGTAGGGAGGGTGAGGTTGGCAGGTTAAGTGGAGCTCGGCGTGGGGGAGCGGGAGGAATGGCTAAGGTTGAGGATTTTCTTCCTGCTCAGGAAGAAAATGTTGTTTTTTTCTTCGCCAGTTGACTAATCTTACCAAACGGTGAGATTCCAAGGTCGCCGCCAAAAAACCGCCGGCGGTGTGGTTCTGGTCATCGTGAACTGAGCAAGGGGCTTCGGCAGAATCAAAAAGCTTGCCTGATCAGGCAGAGAGGGATTGACATGAAGTCTTACCGCAAAGAGCTGTGGTTCCAAGTACCCACTCGGCGAGGGTTCGTCAACATCACCCCCCAACTCCAGGAGTGCCTGGCGGCGAGCGGGATTCAGGAAGGGCTGCTGCTCTGCAACGCCATGCATATCACCGCCTCGGTCTTCATCAACGACGACGAGGGTGGGCTGCATCATGATTTTGAAAAATGGCTGGAACAGCTCGCCCCCCATGAGCCGATCAACCGTTATCTGCACAACCGTACCGGGGAGGACAACGGCGACGCGCATCTCAAGCGCACTCTCATGGGGCGGGAGGTGGTGGTGGCGGTCACCGGCGGCAAGCTCGATTTCGGCCCGTGGGAGCAGATCTTCTATGGCGAGTTCGATGGTCGGCGTCGCAAAAGGGTGCTGGTGAAGATCATCGGCGAGTAAAAGCCCAGTCGCCGCCTGCTCTCGATTCCGCGGCCAGCTGCCTCCAACTGCGAAGTGGGGGCCCAGCCGACCGGTTCCCGCCCCTCTCTTCTCAGCTCTCCATAAGCAGGATGGCTTCCGCGACCTCCTTCAGGCTCTTGCGCTTGTCCATGGCGAGTTTCTGCATCTTGCGATACGCCTCGGGTTCGCTCAGCCCCTTGGCGATCAAGGCTCCTTTCGCTTTGTCGATCAGCTTGCGGGTCTCCAGCGTCTCCTTCAGCTTCGCCACCTCCTCGCGCAAGGCGGAAAAGTCGATGAAATGATGGATGGCGAGATCGACGGCCGGGAAGAGCTGCTCCTCCCGGAACGGCTTGACCAGGTAGCTCATCACTCCGGCCAGACGGGCCTGTTCGACCGTCTCCCGGTCGCAGGCGCCGGTCAGCAGGACGATGGGGGCGGGTGCCTGTTTGCCTATTTTTTCCGCAGCAGTGATGCCATTGACGCCAGGCATGCCGACATCCATGACGATCAACAGCGGCCGATGGGCGACCGCCAGCTCGATCGCCTGGCGGCCGTCGGCGGCCTCGATAATCCGGTCAAAGCCGTAGTGAAGGAGGGTTTCCCTCACCTGACGGCGGATCAGGGGCTCATCATCGACAACCAGAGCAGTCTTCATCGGTATCATCTCCCAGGGAAGTGGTGTGGGTAGGCATGCTTCCCTCCCTGCATAAGGAGTGCCGCGCCGGTCAATTCGGGGAACTGGCATGCTTTATGCCCCTTGTCAGCCGAAGGGGGTCTCCCCTCCCCAGAGGGGGGCAAAGGAGAGAGGATGTCCAGTCGAGTCGCACAGCACGATAAATTGTTCCAGGCGCTCCTCGAGATCGGGAAGGAACTTGCCTCGACCATCGATCTGGAAGAGCTGCTGAAGCGGATTCTGCACAGCGCGAGGGAGGTCTTCCAGTTCGAGAACGCCATCATCCGCCTGTTGGACGAGACGACCGGTCTGCTCGTCACCGCCGCCTCCTACGGCTACGACGAGGCGGTGACCCGTCCCGATATCCGTCTCGGCCAGGGGGTGATGGGAAAAGTGGCACTCGCCGGCGAGCCGATCCTGGTGGAAGATGTGCAGCTGCTCGCCGAGTACCTCCCCGGCATCTCCGGCGCCCGCAGCGAACTGGCCGTCCCTCTGGTCGCCAGGGAGAAGGTGGTGGGGGTCTTCAACGTCGAGAGCTGCCGTCCCCGTGCTTTCCGCTCCGAGGATGTCTCCCCTCTGATGATGCTGGCCGGCCAGGCGGCCATCGCCATCGAGAACGCCCGCCTCTACCGCAACCTCCAAGCCGTCTCCCGCTCTTACCAGGAGCTGAGCCAGTTCAACCGGCGGATCCTGAAGAGCGCCAATCTGGGGATCTACACCGTCGACACCGACCTGCGCATCACCAGTTGGAACCGCAAAATGGAGGAGATGAGCGACCTCAAGGAGAGTGAGGCCCTCGGCCGCTACCTGTTTCAGCTCTTCCCGCTGCTCGAAGAAGAGGGGTTCGCCGGCCGCCTCCGGCAGGTCCTGCAGTGGGGCATCCCGGAAACGCTACGCCTGTCGCATCGCAGCCCGCGGGGAGAGTTGCGCTTCCAGGAGCGTTGCCTGGCGCCGCTGGCCGACGAGGGGGGGACGACGGGGGTGGTGGTCATTGTCGAAGACATTAC
>JACZKF010000378.1 GCA_014860175.1 Desulfuromonadales bacterium
GCCCCGCCCCCACTTTCGCCGAACTGGCCGCCAACGCCGCCCTGGTGCTGCTGGCCGTCGCCTGCAGCCTGCTCGACCGCCAGCTCGCCGCGCAGGCCAAAGCCTTCGAAACCGAAGGCGGCTTCACCGAGCGCCTCTACCGCGTCCGCTCCGCCAGACGCTCCGCGTCCACCCGGTCCACCAAGTCCACCAAGTCCACCAAGTCCACACAGTCCACCCCCGACGACTGACCATCTTCTCCCTTGCAATTTGCCCACACCCGTGCTAAAAGTTCCGTCTGTTGTCCGCAAGGAAGATCACGTCGGGGCGTAGCGCAGCCTGGTAGCGCACCTGCTTCGGGAGCAGGGGGCCGGAGGTTCAAATCCTCTCGCCCCGACCATTTCCTTCGCAAAGAGATATTTAAGAGAAAAGCCCCACTTCCTGCGCCGGGAGGTGGGGCTTCTTCGTTGTGGGCTATCTCCGGTCCGCGTGCAGTCTACACCCTGCTGCCGGATAGTCATTGGGGGTAGAATGTGTTCACAAAAATGTTTGTTCACAAAAAGTGAACATTCAAAAAAGGTGAACATCTGCCGCCGACCAACAACAAAAAACATGCTCTTCAGGTCGCCAGGAAGGCCATGAACGTGAGACCGGCGTCAGAAACCCGATTCCGCAGGTTTCCCCGTCGCGCTGCCGGCAATCTCTCCCAAATCAATCGCCAAAAATTCTTCCTTCGCCATCATTTCCCACCGGATGTTCTCATCGAGGATCTCGGATGAAATGAGACAGGAGTTTTCCGAGGAAGCTTTGTAGAGAGAGTAGTAGTCCGGCTCCTTGGCGAAATCGCGATAGGCGAACAGTTTTACTCCATCGCTGAACAGGCAGTTCAGCGCCGAAAATTTGTGGTTCCGCTTGATAAGCGAAACCGTATCCAGAAAAGACCGGCCCACATCCTGAGATTCGCCACTCATCACGTGATAAAAGAAAACCTCCGTATCGAGGGCATCTGAGCCAAGGCCCGGCAGGGTGATGGCGGGAATCAGCTTCTGGTAGTCGTAGACGACGCCATTATGAAAGAACACCGTGTTGTGGTGGTGGAAAGGATGGGCGTGCCGGGTGCTGGATCGGTCCCCCCAGGCGGATTTGCGCAGATGCAGGATCATCAGGGGGGAGGTTTTGGCCGTGCTTAGTATCCGCAGGACTTTTTCGGCTTCTTCAAGGAGGCTGATGCCGCTTTTATGAACGATCAGCTGCCCCTCCTGGTAGAAGGCCAAGCCCCAGCCATCCTCGTGGCCAGGAGGGTCGCCGGTCATGACCATGCCGCAACGGGCGAGCTCGCAGAACCGCTCGACGATTCTCTGGTGCCTGGAATAGGCAAAATTGGTGATGCCGAGAACTCTGCACATTTAGAAAAACCACCTCGCCACTGAAACGGCCACAAAAATTCCGACCACATCCGCCAGCAGACATACCGGCACCAGATAACGGGTTTTCCGGATACCGACGGCGCCAAGATAAACGGCCAGCACATAGAAAGTGGTCTCCGCGCTCCCCATGATCACCGCCGACATCTGGGTGGCCATCGAATCCGGGCCGGTGGTTTGGACGATGTCGGCAAACAAAGCGGTCGAGGCACTGCCGGAGAGGGGTTTGGTGATCGCCATGGAGAAGGCTTCGATCGGGATATCGAGAAAAGCAAAGACGCTGGAGAAGGCATTTCTGACATAGTCGAAAGCGCCGGAGGCCTGGAACCCTTTAATGGCCACGAAGATGGTCAATAAATACGGGAAAATGTTCAGGATAATGGCTGGCCCTTGTTTGGCTCCGGCAACGAAGGAGTCATACACCCTGACCTTCTTGAAGGTTCCGTACAGGACCGTAAACAGAATGAACAGGGGGATAATGAGCAGCGAGAGGTATTCAACGTGCCCTATCATCTGAAAACCTTCCTGAACACGGCCAGGAGCAGCAGCGCCGTCATGGCGGAGATCGCGGTGGCGATCAGCACCGGCAGGACGACCGCGGCCGGATTCCGGTGTCCATAGCTGGCAAGGATGCCGATCACGGAAAACGGGATCAACTGAAGGCTGGCGGTGTTGATGACGATGAACGTCATCATCTCGGGGGTGACCGTCCCTTTCTCCTCGTTGAGCGCATCGAGTTCCTGCATGGCCTTGATCCCGAGCGGTGTGGCCGCGTTGCCGAGGCCGAAAAGGTTGGCCAGGACATTCAGGGTGATGGCCGTAATGGAAGGATGGTCGCCGGGGATGTTTTTGAACAGTCGGGAAATGAGCGGCCTGAACAGATGCGCGATCCGGTAGATCAGCCCCGAGTCTTCCAGAATTCTGGTGATTCCCATCCAGACCGAGACGATGCCGAGGAGATAAAGCGATATCTCCACCGCCGATTTGGCTCCTTCGAAAATGGATTTGGTAAACGCTTCCAGGTTGCCGGTAAAAATGGCGAAAACGATACTGACGGAAATCAGGATCAGCCAGACGACGTTCATTGATTCGCCACGGGGAAAGACAATTTTCTGATTACCAGCTGCTTTCGCTCCGTATTCAGCTCAACCTCGGCACCGATAGGCAAGGTGATCTTGTTGGCGACATGGCCGATGTAGGGACAATGAACAACCGGGAAGTCCAACTCCATCTGTGAGGCCAGGATGTCATAGACCTTCTTGCTGCTGATCCCCCGGAAATCGCCGAGAATGAGCCCTTTGACCCCTTTGAATTTACCGGCAAGAATCCACTGGGTAAGGTAGCGATCTACCTGGTGCAGCTTTTCATCGACATCTTCGAGAAAAAGAATCGAATCGGCGGTATCGATATCCCAGTCGGTATCGATCAGAGCGGTCAGGGTAATGAGATTGCCCCCCTTCAGGATGCCGGCGGCAGAACCCGGCGTATAGATCTTGAAACGAGCTCCTTTGAGCAGATTCTTCTCCGGATAGCCTTGGATGGCGTTCAACAACGAGTGAAGCGTGAAGGCCGTCGGCATCCCCAGGTTGATCACCATGGGGGCATGCAAGGTCACCAGCCCCGTTCGCTCGAAAATCGGATTGAGCAAGGCGCTCAGGTCGCTGAAACCGGCAATGATTTTGGGGTGTTTTTTGATCAGTTCGAAGTCGATGTAAGGGAGTGCTTTCATCGCACTGTAGCCCCCCCGCAGGGCCAGGATCATATCGACACCGGGATCGGCAAACGCCCCGTGGATTTGCTCGGCTTTCTCCTGTGGCGAAGGGAGGGCCGTCGGAAACTGCGGGTTGACGACGTGAAAGCCCAGCTTTGAGAGCTGCTCGACGCCAGCGGTAAAATCACTTTTCTTCTTGATCAGATAACTTGGCGTCACAATAAAGACGTTGTTCAAGAAAAATCTCCGTGATTGTGAGAATCACCCGCTTCGGCGGGGTCCAGCAGGGCGCTAGAAAAATCTGTTCTCAGGCTGATCAAAAATGTCCAGATGCAAGGCGGACGAAATCCCGAGGAATAAGGCGTACCTGAAAGGTACGTCGTTGACGAGGGATGAGGACAACGCCGCAGATGGGCGTTTTTCATCAGCCTAAATCGGCCGATAGACGACCAGCCCTTTCTTCCCTCCCAAGTAGGCGGCCAGCTCTTCGTCCGTCACTTTTCTCAGGTGGGACGATGAGGCGGCGTGACGCAGGAAAACCTTCCCCTCTTTTAGGACCACAATGCCGCAATGAGTGACATCCAGCCCCGGTAGGGGGGTGTAGATGCCGACATAGTCCCCGCCTCGCAACCGGGCCAGCACGGAGCCGTCGACCGCTTCGGGGGGGATATAGACAATCTCCCGCCTCTTGACCGGGTACCCCGGCAGGTAAAGGGCGCCGTCATTTTTTCGGTTCAACTGCTTCTCCACCCGGCGAACCCCCTCCCCTCCCACCAGGGCGGTGACCTCGCGCAGATGGTCGGAACCGGTCTCTCCCCATTCGGAGAAGAAATGATTCCGGCTCAGGAAGTCGACCCGACCCTGGCGGTAACGGAGGCGGCGCAGAGCCTCTTTAAAGCCGTCAAAATCGGCAGCTCTGCGGAGCGCTTCCACAGTGTCGAGCAGGGTGAAGCAATCTACCCCGTCCAGGCGCAGCACCAAAACCTCGGCGGACTCGGCGCTGCCGATCAGGGTGTCGGCGAGGTAGGGGGTTTCGAGAAATGCCGCCGAAATAAACTCGATCTTACGCCCCGGCTCCGGGATGCGCCCGGCATCGGCCAGCAGGCGTTCGATTTCCCCCCGGCTCCAACCGCCCAGGTCGTCGACGTCCTCCCCAAGGGCCGAGCAGGGGAGCAAAAGCGCCGGGAGGGCGAAGAGAAAAAAAATGCCGAGTCTCAAGTTCATGGAGCAACAACTCCGATAGGAAAAAGTCATCACATCTTAGGACTTCAATTTTGCAAACTCAAGAACCTTGTGGTTAGTGCCTACTGTCAATCCGCGGGTCCCCTCTGCCGGTGGCAACAGGCGAACCCCGCGTGCGCGATGGGAGGTGTGGTAAAGTAAGAACTATGAGAGTCTCTGAATGGCTGGATCAACAAGAAGCGGATCACGTGGATGTTTCCGGGATAGACCTGCCGGCCGACCTGCTGTACGACGACCAGCCCGACGAAACCCTTTATTTCGAAGAAATCAACCCCTGCGGCATCTTCTGCAAGAAGAATCACCCCTTTTCAACCGTGGAACGGTTCGGCCATTGGTATTATGGCCGGGGGCAGGACAGAGAGGCCGGCCTTCATTCCTCGGATATGAAATGGAAGCTGCTCACCAGGGACAAATCGCTCGCCCTGACTACCGCCAAGGCCCATATCGAATAACTGCGAACTCATGTTCGCCTTGGTGGACGAGAAAGCGATGCAGGCCATATAATCGCTCGGCACGGGTTCTCAGTAAAGGATCAAACTTTGCCGAAACGTGCTGACAAGCAGATTATCTTTGATATCAAACTTGGGCAGTTCACCTTCGACGAAAAATCGCGGGTTGGCAATGATCGCCGTGATAACTTGCGCCAGATCCGCATTTGATATGACCACGCCGGTGGTCTTGCGTCCGCGCATCCAGGAAGGTGAATAATTTTCCTGCAGCTCGGCTTTGACACCCCTCTGTTCGCAAGCTTTAACGATCGCTTCAACTAATTCGATCTCCATGGTTCTGCCCCTTTCAGAAGCGAGTGTTGTTCCTGGCGGCTATCCGACGTACTGTATTTTCTCATCTTCAATTGGGGAAGGGGATGCTGATGCTAAAGGCTATTTCAAAGGTCATGGCTGTGACTCTTTTGTCGGGCCTGTCGGCAGGCTGTGCGGGGGAGCGCCCGATCAACCTGGGGGCGCATAATGGCACGTTTATCCCCTGCCCTCCAACTCCCAATTGCGTGTCGAGTCAGGCTGCCGACCAACGACACCACATTAAACCTCTGGTCTTCACCGGAGCGCCGGATACCGCCTTCAGCCAATTGCAACAGATACTTGCCGATCGAGGGGATACCACCGCCATCGAACATGGGACGGGGTACCTGGGGGTGGAATTTCACACCACCTTTTTTGTAGATGATGGTGAGTTTCTGCTCGATCCGGGAAATTCCATTATTCATGTACGCTCCGCATCGCGCCTGGGATATTCCGATTTCGGCAAGAACCGCAGCCGCATGGAAGAGATCCGTGAGGAGCTGAAGCGGAGGCTCCCGCCAATCGAGGAGCCATAGGGGAAGCATAGTGGAAGCCATAGTGGAAGCGGCGATTCTGTGACGCCTACAGGGAAATGGTCCTCGAGGCGATGACAGTCTTGCTGCAGAAAACTTCTTGAAAATCGGCCAATCTCCGTTATGAGAGACTTACCTAAACTCTTTCACGGAGGAAAACATGTACAGGGTAGCCGTTTTTCTGAGCCTTGCGATGCTGATGGTTCTCCCAGCCTGTTCCATGCATGAACGTGAGGTGTCACAGCAGGAGAGGGAGCCGCAACCGTCGGTGGTCGCGCCGGGACAAGAGGTTGAACGCCAGCCGACAACCGCGGCGGGAGAGCAGGCGCAGACGCAAAAAGCAGATGAATTCATGGGGCAGGCGCCAAAGGTCGAGGATGTGGCGGAGACGGTGGTTCTCGAGGCGAAGAACGGCAACGTGACCCTCTCCCACCAGAAGCATGCGAAAACCATCGACTGCAGTACCTGCCACCAGGGGACGCCCGGCAAAATCGCTGACTTCGGCAAGGACAAGGCGCATGCCCTGTGCATCGGCTGCCACAAAGAGAAGAATGCAGGCCCGACCAAATGCAGCGAGTGCCATAAAAAATCGTAATCTGCGCCCCGCTTTCTGGCAGGAAGCGGGGTTTTTCTTTCATTTTGCCGGCAGGATGTCCAGGACGAGTAACCAGGCTATTCAGGCACCTCCTCCAGGGGCAAAGTAAAGTGAGTCCGGGTTCCCCGCCCCGGCTCGCTTTCCACCCAGATGCGCCCGCCGTGCGCTTCCACGATATGCTTGACGATACTCATCCCCAGCCCCAGCCCGCTGGCGGCGGTAGTGGAGGCGTCGGCCCGGTAGAACTTCTCGAAAATCCGGGCCAGCTGTTTCGGATCCATGCCGATCCCCTCATCGGCGATAGTCAGCTGGAAAGCGCCGTCGGTGCGATGCCCGCTGATGGTAATGGTTCCCCCGGAGGGGGAGAATTTGACGGCATTGCTGAGAAGATTTTCCAGTACCTGCCCAATTTTCCCCGCATCGAGCAGCAGGTTCACGGGCGCGTCGGGGAGATCGAGGGTAAAGAGATGCTTGCGGGACACCTCCCGGTAAGCGCCAACCGCTTTGGCGACCAGCGGCACCAGATCCTCCGGCGATTTCTGCAGGGTGATCAGATGCCCCGCCCGGATGCGGCTGAGATCGAGCAGGTCCTGAATAATGGCCGCCAGCACCTCCGATTTTTCGTAGATGGTTCGAAGGAACTCCCGATGTTCTTCGGGGCTGAAAGCGTCTTGGTTCGGCCGCAGCAGCAGTTCGGTGAATCCCATGATGGTCGCCAGAGGGGTGCGCAACTCGTGGGCGGCGGTGGAGATGAAATCGTCCTTGATCTGGTCGATCTCACGCTCATGGGTGATGTCGCGCAGCAAGGTGATGGTCCCGGTCAGTCGCCCCGACGCAGCGCGCACCGGCGTCGACCGGGCCTGCACGATCCGAAAGCCGCCCCCATTCCCGGTCCCCACCTTCCACTCGAAGGGACCCCGCTCCTCGCCTGTTTCGCGACTGGCGACGATCTGCTCCCTTAGCCCTTTCTCCACCAGAAGGTGGTCGAAGTAGCGGGTGGAGTCCGGGGAGAGGGGGGGCTGGAGAAGCCGTTCCGCCACCTGGTTTATCAGGATGACCTGGTCGGAGAGATCGGTCACCACCAGGCCATCAGGGACCGAGGTGAGAATGGCATTGATCTTCTCCCGCGCCCCTTCCGCCTCGTTCAGTGCCCGCTTCAGCCCTTGCTCCGCCTCCTTGCGCAGGGTGATGTCCCGGCTCAGGCAGAGGATCGCCGGCTCTCCCAGCAGGTCGACCCGGCGGCCGCTGATCTCCACTGGCAGAAGCGAGCCGTCCCGGCGCTGCTGAACCGTCTCGATCATGGCGCTGCCGTCGCGCATCACTTGTTCAATGTACTCGCGAATCCGTGGATGCTCGGCCGGGAAATGGATGTCGTATTTGGTCAGACGCAGCAGCTCCTCCCGGGGGTACCTGAGATTGAGGGAGGTCTGGCTGTTGGCTTCCAGCAGGCGGCCGTCCGGAGCCATGAGGACGATGGAATCGAGGGCCCCCTCGAAAATCGACCGGAATTTTTTCTCCGACGCTTCCAGTTGCCGGTTGGCTGCCAACCGCCGCAGATGCTCGGTGCCCAGCTTCTCCAACAGTTTGGCAAAACCGGAAAAAAACCCGAGGCTCTCCTCCACCCGAGTACGGTCGAGTACAGGCACCTCGTGGACGGCTGCCAGATAAGGGGCTTCCTCAAGGCCCAACTCCTGGGCCTGGCGGCGAAAATAGCCGAGATCGGGGGGGGCGTAGAAGAACTGGGAGAGGAAGAGGGTGGCCAGGTGCTCACCCTCGATGACAATCGGGAAGCCGATGTGGACCAGACCGTTGCGGCACCGGGATTCAAAATGGTCGCCGGAGGCGGGGGGGTGGCCATTTTGATGAAAGCCGGTGAAATCGGTGTCGCTTTCGATGCAGCGGCGCACCGAGAGGGGGACACGGCGGTGAAAAAAGGTACATAATCTCTGCCATCCGGAAGTGGCCAGGACCTTTCCTTCCCGGTCGATAATGGCCATCGGCATGCCAGAGGTCGTGGAGAAGGTCTGCATCAGCGGCCGCACGACGGTCAGGTCGATCAATTGCCTCAGGGGTAGCGTCATGGCAGAACCCGGGCTTGGTCACAAAACCTGTGAAGACTACAAGTTCAGTCTAGCCGCGGTCTCTGCGCCCGCAAGGATTCTCCCCCGACCGACCTCAAACCCCCGGAAACCTGACCCGGCACTTGATTCCCGGTGGCACCCGCAAAGAGGCATTGGGCAGTTGCAGGCGGACGCCGAAGGTGCCACTGGCGGCATCGACCATCCGATCGACGATGATCACTTCCGCCTGCAGCTTCCCCCCCACCGGCGCTTCGGGGATGACCTCGCCGCGCATCCCCTTTTTGATCTTGGCGTTTGCCAAGAGCGCCGCGGGCGCCAGGCCGACGCGATCCTATTGACAGGAAAGAGGAAAACGGGGTACACAAGGTCGGTCAAGAAGTTCATCAATGCGGTCCAAGGGGCGTCCATGTTGACCATAGAATTTTTCTCAGCTCTGGTTCTGTGCTATATGATCGGCGCCGTTCCGACCGGGGTCATTCTCACCCGGGGCGCCGGTATCGGCGATATCCGTCAGGCCGGCAGCGGCAACATCGGCGCCACCAATGTCTACCGGGTGGCTGGCCGCAAGCTCGGCATCCTCACCCTGGTCGGCGACGCCCTTAAAGGAATGGTGCCGATGTTGATCGCGGTGCATATCTTTGAACTGAACGAAATCAAGTTGGCCCTGGTCGCCCTGCTGCTGTTTGTTGGCCACTGCTACCCGGTATACCTCAACTTCAAAGGGGGCAAGGGGGTCGCCACCGGCCTTGGCATCTACCTCGTCCTCTCCCCTCTGGCGGTGCTCGGTGCCTTACTGGTTTTCGCCGGAGTGCTCTGGACGTGGCGTTACATTTCGCTCGCTTCGGTCATCGCCGCGGCCGCGGTCCCCATCTTCGTTTATTTGCACGCAGGCTCGCTCCCCCTTCTGCTGACTGCCACGGTGATCAGCACCCTGGTGGTGGCGCGGCACCGGGCCAATATCGAGCGTCTGCGAGCCGGCACCGAAAGCAAATTCCGCCCCTGATCCCTGCCCTCCACCCCGTCGCTTGACTTGTCCGCCTTCTTTCCCTAGGATGGCGAGAATCGTTTAACTTTCCCCCCGGCTGCCCTCATGACTAGACGTTCTGCCCTGCTCGTCGCTTTTTCTCTTCTGCTGCTGGCAGGGGCTGCTCTGCTCCTCCCTTTCCTGCTGTTTCTTCAGCGCCCCGTCGCCCCCCCCTCACCGACGGCCGTCCACGTGCCGCCCGGAACTCCCTTTCGGCAGGTCGCCGAGCGCCTGGAGGCGGCCGGTGTGGTGGCCGATGCTGGCCATTTGCGGCTGTTGGCCCGGCTGCGGGGGGATGCTCACCTGACCCAGGCCGGCGAGTACGACTTTGCCGCCGCCGCCACCCCGGGGGCCGTTCTCGACCGGCTGGTGTCGGGCGATGTCCGTCGCCTGCGTTTCACCTTTCCCGAAGGGCTGACGGTACGGGAGATTGCTTCCCGCCTGGAGCTGGAAGGGCTGGCGACCGCCGACGAGGTCTTGCGGCTGAGCAAAGAGCCCGGCTTTCTCGCCTCCCTGCAGGTCGAGGCCGCTTCCCTGGAAGGATATCTGTTCCCCGAAACCTACACCTTTGACGCCGGCACCCCGGCGACAAAACTGCTGCAGTCGATGGTGCGCCAGTTTCGGACTCATTTCTCCGAGGAGATGGTCAAGGCGGCCAAGGCGGTCGGCCTGTCGGCCCATCAGCTGGTCACCCTCGCTTCGATCATCCAGAAAGAGGCTGGCAATGTCGAAGAAATGCCCCTGATCTCGGGGGTCTTCCACAACCGGTTGCGCCTCGGCATGCCGCTGCAGGCCGACCCGACCGTGATCTACGGCATCGAGGGGTTCGATGGCAATATCACCCGTCGGCACCTGAACGAATATACGCCGTACAACACGTATCGGATCCCGGGCTTGCCACCCGGCCCGATCGCCAATCCGGGGCGGGAAGCTCTGCAGGCGGCGGCCAATCCGGCGACGGTCGACTATCTCTTCTTCGTCTCCCGGGGTGACGGAACCCACCAATTTTCCGCCACCTTGCGGGAGCATAATGCCGCAGTTCGGCAGTTTCAGCTGCGCCGCTAGCCTCTTGGAAAGCCCCCAGCTGCGCCTTGCACGCGGGACAGCTGTCGGCCTTGCATCGGATCAGAGATTCTAACCCTGATTGACGGTGAAAAGATGGCGCCGAGGGTCTTGATCGTCGAAGATAATGACCAGTTCGCCACCGTCGTGGAGAGTCTGCTTCGTCGCCGCGGTCTGGAGACTGAGCGAGCGGGCAGTGCCGAGGCGGCGCTCGAACGGATCACCGCCTCCTTGCCCTCGGTCCTCCTCCTCGATCTGCGGTTGCCGGGGATGAGCGGCATCGATCTGCTGCGGCTGCTGCGCAAACAACCTCGCAGCCGAGAGTTGCCGACGGTGATCATGACCGGAGCCTTTCGCGGTGAGCGCTACGTCCGGGCGGCTCAGGCACTGGGGGTCGAGCATTATCTGGAGAAGCCGTTTCGGGCCGAGACCCTGCTGGCGGCGCTGCGGCAGGCGCTGAAGCCGGCGGTTGCGGCTCCCCGGAAATTCGAGCACCATCTGCAGCGGGCCCTAAACAGCCGTTTCACCGGTCGCTATCGGCTGCAGGACCCTGGAGGTGAGCGGACGCTGCTGTTTGTCGATGGGCTGCCGGTTTCGTGCCAGCCGGGCTTTGTCTATCGTGACCTGGGTGACTATCTGTTGCACCGGGGGACCATCTCGGCGGCCGAAGACACCTACTACCGGTATGCCGGCGGCGGTCGGGCGGAGAGTCTGGTCGAGATGGGGTGCCTGGGGCATGGGCAACTGCTGCGGGAGCAGTTGGACCATTTGACCCTGGAGCTGATCGCCGGTTTCACTCACTGCCCCATGACGGCTCTCGCTGCACCCTGTCCCCTGCCGCCCGATCTGCCACCGGTCACCGTCAATCTGCCGGCCCTTTTCTACCAGGCGAATCGCCAACATCCCAACCCCGAAGCCGACCGCCAGCTGTTGGCCGAACGCTGCCGTCATTATCTGGTCATCTCCGCCAACTACTTCCATCGGATCAACTTTCTTCCCCTGCGCCGCCACGAGCGCCAGCTGTTGCCGCGCCTCGATGGCAGCCGGACTCTGGCCGACTGCCTGGCGGGGGATGAGTCGCTGCTCGGACTGGTGCGTACCCTCGCCCGGCTGGAGATGCTCCAGTTTGCCCCGGCGCCGCTGCCGGCGCCGACCGGCCCCGACTTTCCCTGGCGAGCTCTCCCCTCCGACGAGATCGAGGCCTTGGTTTCCCCGGACGAGGAAGAAGGGTCGGTGGTGGAGGATGAGGCGCTGGAGAGCTTTGCCGATCTGGTCGCAGAAGCGGCTCAAGGGGGGGAGCTCCCCATGCTTGGCACCCCGTCCGACTCCTTGATCGCTCCTCCGGCCTCTTCCCTGGGGCAGAAGGTGGGGGAGAGGCTGACGGCCATGGAAGGGAAAAACTATTATCAGATCTTTGGTCTGGAGCAGGGGGGGTTTTCTTTCGATCTGCTCAAGGAGCGTTATTTCCAAATTACCCGGGAGTTCGGGCCGGAGCTCCTGATGCAGCTCTCCGGTGCCGAGGCCTTCATGGTGGAAGAGATCCTGGCCACCGTCACCGCGGCGTACAACACGCTCTCGGACGTGGTGAAGAAGGAACGCTACGATGAACTCCTCGGCTCCGAGAAGATCGGGCTCGGGGAGAAGGGGGACGACCACTTCCGGGCCGAGGTGCAGTTTCAGTCGGCCAAAGTCTTCCTCGAAATGCAGGAGTGGGACAGTGCCGAAAAGGCGTTGCAAGACGCCTGCAATATCAAACCGGAGAACGGGGTTTATCTCGCCTACCTGGCCTGGTCGCTATACTGCAACCCGGTCCACGCCAGCAGCCGGGCGATGCTCGACAAGGCCCGCCAGACTATCAACCGGGCTTTGACCATGGAGCGCTCGGCCGATGGTTTTGCCTTCAAAGGACGAATCCTTCTCGACCTCGGTCAAGACAGTCTGGCCGAGGTCGAGCTCAGCAAGGCCCTCAAGCTCGATGCCCGCAATCAGCTGGCCCGGGCCGGCCTGCGGCAGCTGCAGGAGCGGCGCGAGCAGGAGAAAAAGGGTTGCTCCGCCGCTTCTTCGGCTAATCCCCCCCGCCCTTCCAGTCAATTTTTTTCGCTGGCACCTCGCCGATTTCTCCCTCCCCCGTTCTTGCCAACATCCCT